>DASTKE010000182.1:0-7951 GCA_035716105.1 Ktedonobacteraceae bacterium
TTTCCATGCATTACGATCTCATCATCCGTCATGCCCGGTTGCATCGCCAGCCGGGACAGTTCGATATCGCCGTACAGGATGGACAGTTTGCGCGCATTGAGCCGGAACTGTCTGCTGATGGCGCAACACGCGAAATCGATGCCGCTGGCAACCTGGTTGTGCCTCCTTTCATCGACTCTCACGTGCATCTTGATGCCGTGCTCACCGTCGGGCAGCCGCGCTACAACACCTCTGGCACGCTGATCGAGGGCATCCAGATCTGGGGCGAGCGCAAGCCGAGCCTGACGCAGGAGGACGTGAAACAAAGAGCGCTGGAAGAGATTCGCTGGGAGGTGGCGCAGGGAACCCTGCACATTCGTAGCCACGTGGATGTCTGCGATCCCGATCTCACGGCCCTGCGCGCCCTGCTAGAGGTGCGCGAAGAGGTGCGCGATATCTGCGACCTGCAACTGGTTGCCTTCCCACAGGATGGCATCTTCTCGTTTCCCAATGGACGCGAGTTGATGCGCAGGGCGATGGAGCTTGGCTGCGACCTGGTGGGTGGCATTCCGCATCACGAATGGACGCGAGATATGGGCGTCGAGGATGTGCATTTCGGTTTCGCGCTGGCAAAAGAGTTCAATCGCGATATCGATTATCACTGCGACGAGACCGACGATCCCCTCTCGCGCTTCACAGAAGTCATGGCGGCGGACACCATCGAGCAGGGTTGGCAGGGGCGCGTCACGGCCAGCCATTGCACCGCCATGCATTCCTATGATAACGCCTACGCCTTCAAACTGATCCGCCTGTTGCAGCGTGCGCAGGTCAATGTGATTGCCAATCCCTTTGATAACGTCGTCCTCCAGGGGCGTTTCGACACCTATCCCAAACGGCGCGGCATCACTCGCGTGAAAGAACTACTGGCGGGCGGCGTCAACGTCTCGCTTGGACACGACTCGATCATGGACCCCTGGTTTCCACTGGGCAAGGGTGATATGCTGGCAGCGGCGCAACTGGCCCTCTTCCTCTGTCATATGAGCGGCTACGAAGAGATCAACGACGTACTCGACCTGATCACGACCAACGCGGCCAAAACCTTGCGCATTCAAGATAGCTATGGCATCGAAGAAGGCAAACCAGCCGATTTCCTCGTTCTGGATGCCCCCTCGGCATTTGAGGCGCTGCGCCTGGTACCGGCGCGCCTGCACGTCTTCAAGCATGGCCGTGAAGTCGCTTCGACCACTCCCGCTACGAGTGTACTGAAGCGCGGCGGCGAAGCCGAAGGGCGAGAGGTAACGTATCGGGTTTGAGCGTGAAAACGTGAGCCAACCAGCATGAGATAGATGGCAAAACCTGACAGGTTTTGCCATCTATCTCATGCCAGAAAAAACGGGCCCAGACGTGTCATTCTGAGCGCCGCGAAGCATCGGCTGCCGCTTCGCTCGAGCAGGTAGCTCACGGAGATTCTTCGCGGCGCTCAGAATGACATGCGAGAGGCTCTTTTTCATGGTATGCTGGTTGGCTCATCTTGCCTTTATTGTCAAGATGACAGTTTCTTCATCAAAATCCACTTTTATAGAAAACTGATCGGGCATTCTGGTATAGTAAGGTACAGAAGCCATCGGAATGCAACTGTTTAAACTGGCACCCGAACGCTGGATATATGGTGGATAGACAGATGCAGAGCGTATGCTCAGGTTATGTGTTCGCGGAGGGACTGGGGCATGGAATAAGTTAGACCCTCTCTGCTGGCATAGATGATAGGATAGGTGGGGAGTACAGGTGATGATGGGAGTTGAGCAATCCTCTTTGCAAACTGGAACTTTAAGCGCTCCATTGCTCGTAACGGCCATTCTGGACGAATGCAGTGCGATTACGGATTATCGCACCTTGCGAGATACCTTACCAGGACGGTTGATGAATCTTCTCAGTTGCCGGTCGGTACTCCTCTACCAGTGTCTCAATGAGACGCTGCAACTGGCGTCGGGTACATTTGATGATAAGCCAGGTTGGTCGGCCTCTCTGCTTGCTGTCGCGCATATCAACCCGATTGATCTCAACAGTACGCTGCCAGAGGCGGTGGCCTGGCGCTCGCGTCACGCGGTAATTGCTCCGGCCAATAGTCCCACTCCACGCCTGGTTGCCGTTCCACTGATCTATCGCCAGCGGGCTATCGGCGTGCTGGTGGCTATTCGCAGTAAAGAGGGCGACTCCGGTGAACTGGATGTCGACAGCGCAACCGGCGAACAAGAATCTTCTTCTCATCAGCTATTGCCGGATAATCAGCCACCAACAGTATCCCCCACTGATTTTTGGACGGCTGGCGATGTGCAAACGCTTGAGGCGGTGGCCGGTATTGTCGCGTTGCTGCTGGAAAATACGCGCCTGCTGGAACGCGACCGCGAGCGCATCCACGAACTTTCGCTGCTCAACAGCATCAGCAGTCAGATGAGTAGCTCGTTCTACCAGTGGGAGCGTATGCGCGGCATCATTGTGCAGCGCACGCGAGAGATTGCGACCACCGATCTATGCGCCGTGTTGCGATCGGCACCTCCTGCAACAACAGTCGAGCTGCCCTCGTGGCTGGCTCCGAGTTTACAGGAAAAACTGTATCGCTATGTTAGCGGCAACGCTAATCCTCTGATTATTGAGCGTCCCGGCGATAGCTGTACACAGGAGTATTTGCAATACCTGCCCGCGAACATCAAAACCCTTTTTGTTCTGCCCCTGCTGAGCAGCCGCTCAGTTGCGCATTCACCTTCGCCTACAGGCGTGTTGCACGGAGAGAAGGCGTTTCAGCGCCCTGGTGTGAGCAATGGAAAAGGGGCGAAAGAAATCTCTGAGAGGGTGTTGGGTATGATCGTCGGTGCCTATCATCGTCCCTGGAAAGTGCGTCGCGAGGAACTAGTCTTGCTTCAGGTGCTGGCAAGTCAGGCCAGTGCGGCGCTGGAAAATATGCAGTTGATGGCGGAAGTGATGGAGGCGCGCAACGAGGCGCGCAAACTGCTGCGCCAGGTCTTAGAAGACCAACGTTTGAAAGAGTTGATCCTGCAAAGTATCCCCAGCGGCCTGATTACCGTGAGCCTGGAAGGTCAGATCACCACCTTTAACCACGCGGCTCAGATCGTATTGGGATATTTGCCCTCAGAAGTCCTGGGGCAGCCACTGCAAAAGATTCTCGTCCTCGATGCCGTGCGCAAGGTGATCGCGACCGCGCAGGAGCAGCACGAGACCGTTGAAGCAGCAGATCGGCATGGGCAGGAAGTGGTGCTGGATGTTTCTATTATGCCACTGCGCGATGACCGCAACACACTGATTGGTGCGTTGCTTACTTTCACCGATGTCACCGCGATGCACCTGTTGGAAGAAGAAAAGCGCCGCCTCGACAGGCTGGCCTCGTTGGGAGAGATGTCGGCTAGCGTCGCACACGAGGTGCGTAATCCGCTGGCCTCAATCAAAACCTCGATGCAGATGTTGATGGACGATCTAACCTATGGGGCCGATGAGCAGCTCTCAGTTTCGCAGGCGATGAATATGGAAGCCCAGGAATCGGTTTCAGTCGTGCTCAGCGAGGTGGAGAGGTTGGATAGCATCGTGCGCGACCTGCTCCTGTTTGCCCGTCCCCGGCAGTTGCACCGCGTGTCGTGTAATCTCTGTGCCTTGAGCGATCACGTACTGGATATTATGCATATGCAATACATGGATGCCGGAATCGAAGTGCATCGCCTCTACCAACCTGTTCCTCTTGTTCGCGCCGACATTTCGCAGATGGAGCAGGTGTTATTCAATCTTTATACGAACGCCTTGCAGGCCATGCCCGAAGGCGGCATCTTGACTGTCTCTTGCTCTGTTGTCACCGGGGAGCAGCAATGGCTTGAATTCGTGGTTAGCGACACGGGCGTTGGCATTCAGCTCAATCAGCTGGAGCGCATCTTCCGGCCATTTTTTACCACCAGGGCGCATGGTATTGGACTGGGCCTGCCGATTACGCGCCGCCTGGTTGAAGATCATCGTGGAACGTTGAGCGTTGAAAGCCAGCTAGGCTATGGGGCCACATTTACGCTGCGCCTGCCGTTAGAGAGCCAGGCGGAAGATGAACCGTATTCTGAGTTCGGTGAACGCGGCGCAGCGGAGGGTGATAAATAGGGGAGAGATCGGGCGATTGTGGAGAAAGGGGTGGTTGGTTGTGAGTTTGAGCATCCTCATTATTGATGACGAGCCGAATTTGCCGCATCAGTTTGCGCGTTTCTTACAAAGGCATGGCTATGAAGTCGCCACAATGGCCGACGGTGAAGCTGGATTGCGAGAAATGCAGAAGAATACATTTGACCTCGTATTGCTGGACCTGCGCTTGCCCAAATTGGGTGGGTTGGAGGTTCTGACGCGGATCCGCACATATGACCAGGAACTGCCGGTGGTGATGATTACCGCGTTTGGAGATGTAAAAACGGCGGTGGAGGCAATGAAACTGGGAGCCTCGGACTACATGCTGAAGGGGTTTGACCTCGACGAGTTATTGCTGGTGGTCCAGCGCAAGCTGGAAACCAGCGCGATGTATCGTGAGCTGCGCCAGTTGCGCAAAGAGCGCAGTGACAACTACCATTTCTCCTATATCGTTGGACACAGCGAGCGTATGCGGCAGGTCTTCGAGATGGTGGAAAAGGTGGCGCGCAGTGACTCCGCCTCGGTGCTCATTACCGGCGAAAGCGGCACTGGGAAGGAGGTCATCGCCCATGCCATTCACGAGCAGAGCCAGCGCGCTTCCGGCCCATTTCATCCACTCAATTGCGCGGCTATTCCCAATGCTATTTTGGAAAGCGAACTCTTCGGCTATGAACAGTATGCGTTCACCGATGCAAAAAAGCAGAAGCGCGGCCTGCTGGAACTGGCCGACGGCGGCACGCTCTTCCTGGATGAAATTGGCGAGATGCCGGTGGATATGCAGGCCAAACTCCTGCGTGTGCTGGAAACCAGATCATTCTTTCGCCTGGGGGGCAGCAAAGAGGTCAAGATCGACGTGCGCATCCTGGCGGCTACAAATCGCAATCTTGAACAAGCTATGAAACATGGCTCTTTTCGGGCCGATCTCTTCTTTCGCCTGGCTGTTTTGCCGATTGATCTCCCGCCCCTGCGCGAACGGCCCGGAGATGTCTTGCTCTTCGCCTCGCGTTTTATCGAGGATTTTAATAAATCGTTGGGACGCACCGTGCGGCGTATCTCTCCAGATGCCCAGCAACTGCTCCAGGCCTATAGCTGGCCCGGCAACGTACGTGAACTGAAAAATGTGATTGAGCGAGCCATGATTTTGAGTAACAGCGATGAACTCTTGTCCGCCCACTTCCCGCCAGAGATTGTGGGCTTTGCGGAGAGCAGCGCCGGGGGCTGGCAAGATATCTGGGAGGAGTGGCTGAGCCAGCGCCCACTGGCCCCTTCTTCATTTGAAGAGATCAGCGGGAAAGTAGAGCGCTCGCTCATTCGTGCCGCATTGGAGCAGGCAGAGCACAACCGAACCCGCGCCGCGGAACTACTTGGTTTCACAAAAGTCGACCAACTGCGCTACTTAATGCGCAAATATGGCATCGAATGAGGCTTTTTCTCCGAGCAATAGGAGGAGTGAACGCTAATCATCCAGGATAGAAAGGAGTTGTTCCTCGATTTCTTGCCATACGATGCGCTCCGCTTCGGCGTTCCTGAGATGGTGTTCTTGTTGGTGGCTTTCGATCAGCACTTTTGCGACGCGCTGGCGAAAGGTCGAGAGAATGGGACGCTGTTTGTGCGGAGCAGGCAGGACACGCAGTTCGACCATGGTGGGCAGATAAAAGTCATCTCTGGGAAAGGCCAGTGAGATAAGGTTGCTGAATGTCGCGAGCAAGGCGAGCCGCTGCTGCGAGAAATAGCCAATTTGCGTGCTGGAAGCCAGCAGGCAGCCAGCAATAAGTCCACCCAACCAGATGGGATGGGCGGCAGCACTGACTTCGAAATCGGTCTGGTAGGCGGGAACCAGTTTATCCGTGCTCAGGTCTTCCACGCTCGCCACGTGGCGCGTTTCTACAACATAGCCTGCCAGGGACTCCATACCGAGGAAGAGCGCGAGGGTTTCCAGATCAGCAGCCCAGGGTAAGGTTCCCTTGCCAATCGTTTCCCGCAAGCTGCGGATTTTGCCCTGCACCGGCGGCATACATTGTACGACCGAGATCGACATGCCCAGCCCGTTCGGATCGAGGAGGGCGAGCGCCTGAGAAAGTACCAGTTCGCTGATACGCCAGAAACGCAGCGCCTCGGTGGTCGTGGTACGGATGCTGAGCAATTCAGCGAAGAAGCTGGAGGGAATATGCTCTACCGGCGCGTCCCTTAGTGAGGACTGGATATCGGGGTAGGTTGCTTCCAGCGCGGTCAATAATGATTCACGATACTGTGTCGGCACAGCCTTCGCCAGGCGAACCAGTTGCTGCTGCTGGGGTGTCGATTCGCCGCCAGCCCAGCGTGAGATGGTGATCGGCGTGACTCCCAGTACAGTCGATAGACGCTGGCGTTCCCCCGGCAATTTGGTAATCGTTTGCAGGATGGCTTGCCAGGAAGATGAAGATGGATCCATAACCTGCTCCTCGTCACAAACAACATTTCTTATACGGCCTCTATCACGTGTATAATAGCAGAGGAGGTATCAGGAGTCAATTCTCACCGGGGATAGGAGAGGAAGCAGGTTCAAAATGAGACAATGGGGTGAATGAAGTTGTATTTGAAGCGGAAAACACGTATCATACAGTGCATGGGATTGTGAGGATGCGAGTCAGCGTGGAAATGGGAAAAACGGCGGCAAAAGCCAGGAGCGGCTTATGACAAAACGCATTTATGTGGTAGATGATGATAAGGAAATACGCGAGATCGTGACGTTTGTTCTGAGCCAGACGGGCTTTGAGGTGGTGGTTGCCAACAATGGGCGGCAACTACAGCACTTGCTCGTCGCACAACTTCCCGATTTAATCATTCTTGATGTGATGATGCCAGGAGAAAATGGCTACCAGATTTTCACCTCCCTACGCACTGATCCGCAAACACAGCATATACCGGTAATCATCATGACAGCCCATTCTGAGCACATTTACGAACGAATCAGTGTTGATCTCGGGGCTGCCGAGCATATCACCAAGCCATTCCATCCAATTGAACTGGCCGAACGAGTCAAAGCTCTGCTCCAGATAACAACAGGACAAAATTGAGTGAGAAAGTACTTGTTTGTAGACTCAAAAATTGGTATTATTTAGGAATAAGAAGGGTGATTTGGCGAGTTCAAGGAAGCAGAGGACCATGCCAAACAGATACGAACGCGAGATAGAAGAAATTCTTCGTAACTTAGACAACGGTGAGCCTAAATCGACGAGAGGGCCACGGTTCAATGAGCGCGCCAGGCGCAAATCAGGTTCAGGTGATCGCATTGGTACCCGTCAACGTAGAGGTTTTTCTCTTCATCTCCGGGTTGTGGACTGGTTTCTCGTCATCGCTCTGGCCGCGGCGCTCTTTGGCGGTGGCTACGCCTATGCGCAGGGCGAACCAGACCTGCTCACCGGCATTGTGGCGGTAATCGGAGCACTTTGCCTGGTATTAATGGTCATCGTACCATTCTTCTCGCGTTCTACCGCCCAGCCCAATCGCTACAAGGTGACACCGCTCACGCGCAATCCATTAAGCCATCTGGCCGTGCGCTGGAACCTCTTCATGCTCAAATGGCGCTATCGCCGCCGTCGCGACCACTAACATACTTGACAGACCGCTACAGACGTGCTATAGTGCAGCTACGCTCTTGAGAGTGAGGAGTGTGAGTGCAGGAACATCCTGCACGAAGTCGCGGGGTGTGGCGCAGTCGGTAGCGCGCCTGCTTTGGGAGCAGGAGGTCCGCGGTTCAAGTCCGCGCACCCCGACCTCATCCACATCACTCTTAAGCGCAAACAACACAATGCACCCAACCCTA
>DASTKE010000183.1:0-3402 GCA_035716105.1 Ktedonobacteraceae bacterium
AACACAGTCTGGCAGCGCAATATCACTATGGCCCACACAGCGGGGATGAACACACCTGTT
This sequence comes from Ktedonobacteraceae bacterium, assembly GCA_035716105.1. Lineage (GTDB taxonomy): Bacteria > Chloroflexota > Ktedonobacteria > Ktedonobacterales > Ktedonobacteraceae > CADDYT01. The sequence continues at coordinate 61 of DASTKE010000183.1, forward strand.
CCTCTAAATTCTCCCTACATCACCGCCAGCAACAATCCGCCCATCCTGCTGGACACCTCAACCATCTACCTCACCTACAGCGTACTCGTCACCGATGGCCCACCGCCAGCCCACTTTGTGATCTCCATCGACCAGGCCAACCAGCCAGCCTACACCAGCACCTACACCGTCTACACCGTCGCCCTCAACGCTCGTGACGGCACCATCAAATGGCACGACAGGCAGGCAGAGCAGTACACGGGGTGTTGTTGAAAACGCTACAAGAGTGGACAGAAGGCCACCCGCAAGGGGCCTCCCACCGCCTCCCATCCACCCCTGGCTCTCCATGCTCCCGACAGCGTTTCCCAAAAACCTTCCCGTGCCAGTCCGCAAGGGGACGGCCCTACTATACGCAAGGCGGCTCGCTGAGCGTGTCTAGTAGGGCCATCCCCTTGCGGGTGGCCTCGTGGGCTTCATTGTTGATCCTACGCAATCGCTCTCCGTCTCGCGGTCGCATTGTAAATGGTGAGCACGAGGGTGAGGACAAGCAAGGTGAGGACGAGGTACATGGCGTTGTAGACGAGGGTGAGGATGAGTGTATCTCCGGCTGCCATCTGATCGACCAGCAGCAAACCCAGCGCGCTAAACACCGCGTAGATGAGAATGCCAAGCGCGGCGGCGGCGTCTACGAAGCCAATATTGTGCGTGAGGTTCTGCTTGCTCGACGCTCTCAGACAGATCAGCCCGACGACGAAGCCTGCAACGGCCAGGCCGATGTCCAGGTACCAGAGTCCCAGGTGAGCGCTGCTCAGCACGTCGGCGGCAATGCTGCCGACGCCCCCGACAACCAGACCGGCCCAGGGACCATGAAGAGCGCCCAGAAAAAAAGTGATAACCAGAACGGCGCTGGTGAGAATGAGGCGATCGTCGACGAAAATGCTGGTGCCATTGAAGGCAAACTGAAACCAGGGGACGAAGCTTAATTGATATGAGAAGTACTGGAGCAAAGCACATATGAGCGTGCCAATCAGTATGGAAATCAGTTGCGGCCTGCCGAGACGCCAGCTGGAAGGCTTGACTGGCTGCGCCTGCTGGAATGGAACCGTTGGCGCGAGCGCGGGCCGTTGCTGCGGTTGCTGAAGTTGTTGGGGTTGCTGAAGTTGTTGAGGTGGCGCTGCTCCTGGCGCTGGCTGGCGTACCAGTACGGTCGGCGCGTAAGGTGCTGGCGGTACTAAAGGAATTGGAGAGCCAGTCGCGAGATCGCTGGCGATCTGCTGTAATGCGCGCTGGACGCTTGCCATGTCAGGTGGGCGCTTGCTCTCTTTCATGTCCAGCATGTGCTGAATGAGGGTCTCTAGCGCGGGAGGCACCGGCTGACCGGAGGCGTGCAGGGATGGGAAGTCGAACGGCGTCAGGGAGGGATGGCGACCGGTTAAAAGCTGGTGCAGCACGGCTCCCAGGCTGTAGATGTCGGAGCGAGGCGTGGTCTGTGCCTGCCCATACTGCTCCGGTGCGGAGTAGCCGACGGAGCCATAGGCGGCGGTATCCAGCGCCTGGCCTGGCTTGAAGAGACGGGCGATGCCGAAATCGATCAGGTAGAGGCGACCGTCCGGGGTGAGCATGATATTGGCGGGCTTGAGGTCGCGGAAGATGATGGGCGGACTCTGATTGTGCAGGTAATCGAGTACGATGCAGAGTTGGATGCCGATTTCCAGCACCTGTTGGACGGGAAGCTTCCTGCCGGGAACCTTCGCGAGATAGTTTTCCAGCGATTCGCCCTGAATAAAGCTCATGACAAGGTACCAGCGTCCCGAGTCGGTGAAGTAGTCGTAGATGCCGGGCAGTTGAGAGTGTTGCAAACCAGCCAGGATGTGGGCTTCCTTTTTGAAGTTCTCGGTGGCCTCCACGATCTTCTGCGGACTCAGCCCGCTCTGGCTCATCTCTTTGATTGCCACCACGCGATTGCCCAGCCGCGTGTCCTCGGCCACGTAGACGGCACCCATGCCACCTTTGCCGGTGGTATTGAGGATGCGATAGCGCTGCTTGAGCAGGGAGTCGGGCTGCAAGCGACCGGTCGCCGTGCTGGCAACCATCTCCGCGCCCATGTGCATATGTACGTTCGCGCCCTCATTCGCGCCCACACCGATATTCACAACCTGTAAGGCACGCCCGCAACTGGCGCAATACGTTGCGTTCGGCAGGTTGACGGTTCCACATCTATCGCAAGTAATGGAAGCCATAGCGTACGCCCTCCTTCGATATGCTCATCCTGAATCAGTCGCGATATTCTACCATATTTCTGTGTTGTGATGAAAGTTTTCCTGATCGATACTCATATTTGTGATTTTACTCTATGAGAGACGAGAGAGATGTGAAATAAGAAACAAAAACTCTTTCATAGCCGTGCTATTAGTATCCTTACGGATAAGACGGCTTCTTTGATTGCTCACCGCTGCGCGGTTCGCAAAAGGTTTTTGATGTTGGTTTGCCAGCGAGCATGTGTTGCTCAGGCAACACATGCTCGCTGGCAAACCAACATGAGAAATCAATACAAGGAGAGACAAGCTATGTCATTGAAATCGCCTGTTGCCTATGTACAAAAGACGTATCGAGATGTCAGTATTAGCATATTACAAGCAATGGCACCTTCTGAGACAGACAGGCGCGAGAGAGGCACGCGCAAATCCTGGTATGAGACGCGAGGCTTCGAGCGGGCGCTTACCGTGTTTTCGGCTGTGCAGGTTGCGCTTTTTTTGCCGCTAACGTGGTGGGTGCGCAGACACCCTGTAGATGGGGAAGATATCAAGATCACAGATGAAATGCAGCGGGATGCCTCCGCAATCCTGATAAACGCGGCGCGGGGTATCAGCTATGTGAGTTCGCCGAAGGTATTGCGTGTGGTGGTTATTCCCCTCGGTTTGCTGTTCTGGAAAAAGGGCTTGCGCCTGGAAGCGGTAATGACGATTGGTCTGAACTGGACAAGTGAGATTGCAAAGGACATTGTGAAGCGGCTGGTGCATCGCCCGCGTCCAAGTCCGGCGCTGGTACGCATCTGGAAGAGCAGGCATCATCCGAGCTTCCCCAGCGGCAATGTCATCGCGGTCTCCACGTTCTGGGGCTGGCTGTTCTTCCTGGGACTGGTCTACTGGCGCGACAAACCGGCATGGCAGAGGGCGTTGCTGGCCATTCCCGTGCTGTTCGGGGTGCTGGTTGGCCCGGCTCGCGTCTACCTGGGAGATCACTGGACAAGCGATGTGCTCGGCGGCTACCTGTTTGGCAACGGCTGGCTCGGCCTCTGGATACGGCTCTACCTGTTGTTATTGCGTAAGGGTCCAATAGATTTGGACAAATGAATGCGGATAC
>DASTKE010000184.1:0-3158 GCA_035716105.1 Ktedonobacteraceae bacterium
GGGTGAGCAGCTCATACTCGATATCACGCTGCTCGGTGCGGTTGAGCGTGGTCACGCTATTTTACGCTCCGGGGCGCGGGTAGGCGATGTGCTCTGCGTCACCGGTACGCCTGGCGACTCTGCCGCCGGTCTCTATGCCCAGCTTCATCCCAATCTTTCCTATGCACCCGAAGCGCTCGCGGCTGTTCGTCGTCGCCAGTGCCTGCCGCAGCCGCGTGTGCGCGAGGGTCGTATACTCAGTCGCCTGGGAACCGGTATCGTCACGGCCATGCTCGATGTGAGCGACGGGCTGAGCGGCGACCTCTCCCACCTCTGCGAGCGCAGTTCCGTTGGCGCACGTCTCGAAGCGGCGCGCCTCCCCATCTCAGACGCCGCCCGCGAGATAGCCGCGAGTGCGTGTGTCGAGCCGCTCCAATGGGCGCTGCACGGCGGTGAAGACTATGAACTCCTCTTCACTGTCCTCTCTGGTTACGAACTCGTGGTCGCTCGTACCATTGAAGCCGCCACTGGCACGCCCGTTACCGTCATTGGCAATATTCTCCCTCAAGAGGACGGGATGCAACTCGTTTCTCTTGAGGGGAACGTAGAGCGGCTCCAGCCCCGTGGCTGGGAGCACCTGACCTCTGACAAAATGATTGAGCCAGACAAAGGAAAACTTTGAGCAAGAAGGAGAGAGGTTTATGGCTGGTAAACCCTCTGGAGTTTCATCCTCACCCTGATTTCTCGCCCAGCGAATTTGTGCTCTACGTGTGAGGAATGGTCACTCCCTGGCAAAGGAGCGCAGGGCGTAGGTGATCTGCTGTTCCAGCGTCATGTCCTGATCCTGGGGAATCTTTGCCAGCGCCTTTTGCGCTTCGGAGGCGGAGAAGCCGAGACCCATCAAGGCTTCCAGCACCTCGGATTGCAGCTTGCTGGATGAGGAGCCGGAGGCCGCTCCTGCCTGTACCAGCGCGGGCAGTTTGCGCTTGAGCTCCAGCACCAGGCGCTCCGCCGTGCGTTTGCCGACGCCGGGGACGAGGGACAGGCGCTTCTCATCTCCCTCGGCAATGGCACGGTAGAGTGTGCGAGCATCCATGACCGAGAGCACGGCTAGTGCCACTTTGGGGCCGACGCCGCTCACGGTAATCAGTTGCTCGAAGGCGTCGCGTTCCTCTTCCTGCGCGAAACCGTAGAGCGCGATGCCATCTTCGCGCATATGAAAATGTGTGGAAAGCGACACCTCGCTGCCCGGCTCGCCAAGTGCGTTGAGCGTGAGGGTAGGGGCAAAGACACGCAGGCTGAAGCTGCCGGCGCGAATAATGGCTGAATCAACCCGGCGTGCCTCAAGCACACCATGAATGTTTGTAATCATTGTATATACATACTCTTAATGCATCTGAAGAAAGGTTTCAGTGCTATAGCTGGCCGTATTCAGGTGGCAGATAGCCACGGCTGCGGCATCGGCGGCATCATCCGGTTTCGGCACCGCCGGAAGATTCAACAGGATACGAACCATCTCGCCCACCTGGTGCTTGTCCGCGCCCCCGTAGCCGGTAACGGCCTGTTTCACCTGTTTCGGTGTATATTCGGCGATCGAGAGGCCACCGTTTGCCAGCGCGAGCATGGCAACACCGCGTGCCTGCCCGACCGTCATGGCGGTGCGCGCATTTTTCGCGAAGAACAGTTCCTCCATCGCCGCCTCTTGCGGGTGATAGGCCGCGATGATCTCGCTTAAACCCTGATAAATAGTCTGCAAGCGTTGTGAGAGGGGCATCCTGGCCGGAGTGGTAATCACATCGCAGACGTGTACGCGCAGGTTGCCGCCCTGAGACTCTACCACTGCGTAGCCCACAATGGCTGTGCCTGGATCGATTCCCAGCGTGATACGCGGGCCGTGCGAGGTCTCATAGACCATAGGGGTGTTCCTCCTTCTCTGATTCCAGGTCGGCCCGGCGTATCACGGCAAAGCCATTACTCATAGGACGCGGCGAATTCTTCAGGGAAGTCCGCGTTGCTATACACGTTCTGCACATCGTCCAGGTCTTCGAGCTTTTCCACCAGGCGCAAGAATTGATGGGCAGTCTTCTCATCTGGCAGATCGATCCGGGTCTTTGGCAGCATCGTGCTTTCGGCTTTGACTATCTTGTACTTCCTGGCCTCCAGCGCCTGCCGGATACGTTCGAGGTCGGATGGCTCGGTGTAGATCGTGAGCACCTCGTCATCAGGCCCGACGTTCTCCACGTCGTTGGCACCCAGATCAATGGCTTCCAGGGTGAGTTCATCGACATCTTTGTTCGCCAGTTCCACTTCGAGAATGCCGGTGGCCTCAAAGAGCCAGTCGACGCAGCCGTTTTCACCCATGTTTCCGGCGTTTCGGCTAAATGCGTTGCGAACTTCGGCAACGGTACGATTGCGGTTCTCGGTCAGCGTTTGCACCAGCAGCGCTGTACCGGCGGGGCCGTAGCCCTCGTAGGTGATCTCTTCCAGTGATGCGCCTTCCGAGCCACCTACAGCGCGCTTGATCGTGCGCTCAATATTGTCCATCGGCATGTTCGCGTCACGCGCCCGCTGAACCGCCATGCGCAGGCGGAAGTTCGCGTTGGGGTCGCCGCTGCCACCTTCGCGTACGGCGACCACGATTTCGCGCCCCAGACGTGTGAAGAGTTGTCCTCGACGGGCATCGTTGACGCCTTTAGAGCGGCGTATCTGCGCCCACTTTGAATGACCTGACATATTCCGATCTCCCTACTTTGCTTCAAGATAGTGGTAGAGTGTATCAAGCAAATGTATCCATCACGTACATGCTCAAATATCTGTTGGCAGTATTTTAACATGAGACGGGCCTATCAGTCGAGGGGTGGGTATTTCCCCTATCTTCTCAGCCATGCCTCAAGCGCGGCGTTGACTGCCTCTGGTTGTTCGCGCATCACGTAGTGACCGGCATCTGGGATGATATGCAGCGTCGAACCAGGTAGGTGCTCGTGAAGATACCGGGCGTATTTGACGGGTGTCAGCTTATCATCGGCTCCAACGATAATCAACGTGGGCAGCGAGAGTTCTCCCATGCGTGCCATCACGTCAAAGACGTTGCAGGCGGCAAGGTCGCGATAGAGCATACCTGGTTGCCCTGTTCCTCGCTCGGCATCTGTGGCCGGAAGGGCGCTGGCATTGGCCGGGGC
>DASTKE010000185.1:0-3641 GCA_035716105.1 Ktedonobacteraceae bacterium
CGCACGGGCGCTCGGCCCCTTACCGATCATCACATCAAGCGCGAAATCTTCCATTGCCGAGTACAGGCGCTCCTCCACGGCACGGGCGAGGCGGTGAATTTCGTCGATGAACAGCACTTCGCCCGGCTGCAGCGCGGTGAGAATGGAGGCCAGATCACCCGCGTGCTCGATGGCCGGGCCGGAGGTGGTTTTCATGCTCACCCCCATCTCGGCGGCGATGATGTTACAGAGCGTCGTCTTGCCCAGTCCCGGCGGACCATAGAGCAAGACGTGATCAACAGGCTCATTGCGGCGGCGCGCAGCCTCAAGCAAGATGCTGAGATTATCCTTGATCTTCTCCTGCCCGATATATTCCGCCAGCCGGTGCGGGCGCAAACTGCCCTCTATAATCTGCTCTTCCTCACTAACCTTCGGTGAGATCACGCGCTCAGTCATATCCCTCTCCCATGTGCAGGCGACCACAGGAGTGTGTCGCCAGTATGAAATGAATGAACCGATGTTCTATATCTACCTTTCACCATTATATCAGAGTTGTGCCTTCAGGTCGAGGGGGAATTTGTTGCTTCCAGCAGGATGTAAGGCATCAGGAAACCACCATAATCCTGTTTGTAACTGACTTGGAAACCGGCGCTGCGGACGGTGCTCAGGGTGTCGCGGTTCCAGTGGCAGTTGCCGCACATGCGGGTGGTAAGAGGCACAAGGACACTCTGCACACCGCGTAAAAAGGCCGTGCGCGAGCGCACATGTTCCACCATGAGCAAGCTGCCACCTGGCTTCAACACACGCCTGATCTCTTGCAAACCCTGTAGTGGGTTGGGAACTGAGCAGAAAACGAGCGTGACGACCGCGCAGTCAAAGGTCGCGTCGTCAAAGGGCAGCGCCTCAACGCTGGCCTGCGTCAGCATGATGGGGACGCGAGCCGCCTTCACGCGCTCACGTGCGTAGAGCAGCATGGCCGGGTCGGGTTCGATGGCCTCGACCCGCTCGACCCGTGCCGGGTCATAGAGCGGAAAGTTGAGGCCATTGCCAGCGCCGACCTCCAGCACAAGGCCGTGCGCCCGCGCCAGAATTTTCTGGCGCAGTGGTTCCATGAAACGCTGCTCTCCGCTGCCCCGGCTCATACGCTCATACATTGCCGCAAATCTTGGATACGAACGCATCGCGCTCGCATTTTCTGTGCTATCCTGGCTCATGGTGGTATGCTCCTGATATGTGTAGGGGCCGATTCATCGCGCCCACATAGGCATTAACAAGGTAGTGTCCCCCGACAGGCCACCCGCAAGGGGGGTCCTACTATATACGACTGGGACGTGGCTCTGCGAGCCGCACCGTGTATAGTAGGGCCACCCCTTGCGGGTGGCCTGGAATTGAACTTGACACCTATGGTTTCCGATCAATCGCACTCTACAGTGGTTCCATAGCGTCCCAAATTATGTATCCTCTCATTGCAGGTAGCGTTCGAGCCAGCGCATGAGGCGTCCGAAGGCGTCGAGGAGGTGTGCCCGTTCGTTGAGGCCGTGTCCTTCGCGGGGGTAGACGACCAGCTCGACGGGGACGCTGCGCTCGCGCAGGGCGCGATAGAAGGCGTATGCCTGGGCGACCGGTACGGCGGGGTCATCCTCGCCATGCAGGATCAGCGTGGGCGTGGTGACGCGACCGGCGTAGGTGATGGGTGAATGCCGGGCATACACCTCCGGGCTTTCCAGCGGGTCCGCGGCCAGCAGCAGGATATCGGCGTCGGCAATGTTGGTCTGCGCGTGCATGTTCAGCCAGTCGGAGATACCCGCGCCCATCATCGCGACCTTGAAGCGATTGGTTTGTGTGACCGCCCAGGCGGTTAAGTAGCCGCCGTTGCTCCACCCGCCGATGCCGACCCGATTGCCATCTACCTTGCCCTGCTGAATCAAGTAGTCAACCCCGTTCAGGATATCCTGCAAATCCTTGCCGCCCATATCGCCAATTACAGCGTCGGCGAAGGCCAGGCCATGTCCCCAGCTACCACGATAATTGGGCTTGAACACCGCGTAGCCCGACGAGACGAGGAACTGGTTGATGCCATCCCAGTAATCGCACTCCGCGCCTGACGGCCCGCCGTGTACATCGACGTAGAGTGGCGGCGGTGTATCGCCTTTCTGAGCAAGCGGCAGGATGAAGAGGCCATCGACGCGCCAGCCGTTCGCGCTTTCGTAATGAATGCGCTCGGTGGATGCTAGCGCCAGCGTTTCCTCGGCCAGCGGATTCAGCCGTGAGAGCCGCCGCCACTCAATGCCCTTTGGCGTGTTGCCCTCGGAGATCAATGTGCCGAACCAGGCATCATATGGCTGCTGATAGGTCGAGTGGGTGGTCGCGAAATGCTGCCGGTCAGGCGTGGTCGAGAGCCTGGGCTGATCCCACTGCATGACAAAATCCTCGTCGAGCAGGGTGATAGCTTCATTGGTGCTGTCAATAGTGCCGATCTGGTGGGTCACGTCTTTGCAGGCGGCGTAGAGCAGGTGACGGCCATCGGGCAGCCAGCTACACCATGTGGGGCTGGACGCGATGCCGGGCGTCAGGTTGCGTGTCTCTCCACTCTCCAGCGAAACAGTAAAGATTTCACCCGCCCCGCGTCCAGGATCGCTCCACCTGCCGGAGACATAGGCGATCCGTGTGCTATCGGGCGACCAGGCGAGCGCTCTGGCCTGCCATGTCAGGTGTGTCACCTGCCGTACTGCGCCTCCGACCGCCGGAACTACACCGATTTGGCCGCGATACCAGTCTGTATCGTCCGGGCCGGTAGAATAATAGAGAGCCAGTTGTGTGCCATCGGGCGACCAGCTATATTCCCAGACAGTCACATCATTGGGCGTCACCGGCTCTGGAATGCTATGCTCCGGGCGAATCGTCCACAGGCGGCGATGACGACCGGGAGTGATGACTTTGGGGTCGCTTTTCGGCTCCTCACCTTCCAGCGAGATGAAGGCGATGCGACTGCCATCAGGCGACCAGGAAAGGTCACTGGCACCGTTGGGCATCTTGCAGAGCTGCCTGGCTTCACCTCCCTCGACAGAAATCAGGTGAGGCTGCGGTTTCTGCTGTTTGGCCTTGTTTTTGTCTTGCTCTTTGTCCCCTGACTCGCCCTGTTGCGAGACAAAGGCCAGTTGCTTGCTATCGGGCGACCAGGCCGGGGATGTGTCTCCCTCTCCATGTTTGCCTTGCGTCAAAGGGCGCGCCTCGCCGCTGCCGGACGTGTCCGCTATCCAGATGCGCCCGCGTGGTTTCTGCTCGCCGGGAGCCATCTCCCATACGACGAAGGCCACTCGTTTTCCGTCGGGTGAAATCGTGATATCCGTTGGGAAGCGTATCTCCAACAGTCGCTCAAGCGTGACCGGGACGCGGTTCCCCTGTGCGGAGGTGATTGCGGTTTCGGTGCGGGCGGTGATGTGCTGTGGTTCGTTCACGGTCTATACCTCCTGGCTTGTCGGTGTTGTCGTGTCGTAGTGTCTCCATTGTACCATCTTGCGCAACTTGCTCGTCTCCGGTAGAATGGGAGGAGAGCAAGAAAATGACTTCCCATCCTTCCAGGGAAAACGGGAAATTGTAGGGGCGACGCCTTGTGCTCGCCCGCGTCGGATAATGAGTACCACGGGCGAGCACAAGGCGTC
>DASTKE010000186.1:0-2298 GCA_035716105.1 Ktedonobacteraceae bacterium
GCCCCGGAGGTGGTTGCCATTGGCGAGTTCGGGCTGGATTACTTTCGGATGCTCTCGCCGCGAGATGTGCAGCGAGACGTGTTTGTCGCCCACCTGCAACTTGCCCGCGAGTGCGACCTGCCCTGCATCATCCATGTGCGCGACTCGCACGAGGATGTGATTGCCTTGCTGCGCGAGTACGGCCAGGGACTGCGTGGCGTCTTCCACTGCTTTTCGGGCGGCGTGGCCCAGGCCGGGGAATGCCTCGCCTTCGAGGGCTTCATGCTCTCGTTCGCCGGGCCGCTGACGAAGGAGGGTAATGCCTTGCCGGAGGTGGCGCGTATGGCCCCGCTGGATCGCATCCTGGTCGAGACCGATAGCCCGTATCTGGTGCCAAAACCGCTAAAAGCGCGGCGCAACGAGCCGCGCTTTGTCACATACACCGCGCAAAAGCTGGCGGAGATTCGGGGCATGACGCTGGAAGAGCTTGCTCGTATCACCACAGCCAATACCATTCGTTTGTTTCATTTAGGAGAGCAGCATGAGGCTATTTAACACGATTACCCAGTCTCTCGAAGAGTTTGTCCCCCAGGATAAAGATAACGTTCGTATCTACGTTTGCGGCGTGACGCCCTATGATACCACGCACCTCGGCCATGCCTTCACCTATGTCTCGTTCGATAACCTGATTCGCTACCTCGAATTCACCGGCAACACCGTGTTCTACGTACAAAATGTCACCAATATCGATGACGACATCTTGCGGAAGGCGCGTGAGCTGCACATGGCGTGGGACGAACTGGGCGACCGGGAAACCGAGCGTTTCCTGAACGATATGGACGCGCTGAACGTGCGCCGCCCCAATGTCTACGCTCGCGCCACCGACGAGATTCCCTATATGCAGGAGATCATCCAGGGGCTGCTCGCAGGCGGCTATGCCTATGAGAGCGGCGGCAATGTCTACTTCAGCGTCAACAAAGCTGCTGGCTTCGATGTCATGCCCAATGCCATCGGACTGCATTCCTACCAGGCCATGCTTGAGGTCGCCAACGAGCGCGGCAACTTCCCGGACGATCCGCACAAGCGAGACCCGCTGGACTTTGTGCTCTGGCAGGCGCAGGCACCGGGCGAACCGGCCTGGGAGAGTCCCTGGGGTCCGGGGCGTCCCGGCTGGCATATCGAGTGCAGCGCCATGTCGATGCACTATCTCGGCCCGGAACTGGATATTCACGGCGGCGGCGCTGATCTGGCTTTCCCGCATCATACCTGCGAGATCGCGCAGTCCGTCAACTATACCGACCACACACCCTTCTCCCGCTTCTGGATGCATAGCGGTATGGTGTATCAGGATGGCGAGAAGATGAGCAAGTCGCTGGGCAACCTGACGCTGGTCAGTGAAATGCTCAAACAGTACAGCGCAGACGCCATTCGCATCGTGCTCGCAAGCCATCATTACCGGGAGCCGTGGGAAATGACGGAGGATGACCTGAAAAAGGCTCAGAAGACAGAACAGCTTTTCAAACAGGTAGGTTCGCTTGTCGACACACGGACCGATTGCGAGGATATGGCCTTGCGCGAGCGCTTCACGGCGGCAATGGATGACGACCTGAATACGCCAGAAGCCTTGCGGATATTGCGGCAGGCGGCAGAAATGGCGATCAACAGCGGCAATGTCGGTCTGGGTGCTGAAGTGCTGCGCCTGGCAAAGGTGCTCGGTTTGCGAGGTTAGTCTGAACAACAAAAAGCGGGTGGTCGCCGACCACCCGCTTTTTGTTGTTCAGACTAACCTCGCAAACTGGACAGAAACCATTTTTGCCTGTCAGGAGTGTATTATATAGTTGAAGTGTATTGCTATCTGATGAAGAGCGCTTCAACGCACTATTACTTCTTTAAAGGATGCGTAAGCACAAGGAGGAACGTATGGAACAATTGACGCGCCGTTCGCGGCCACTGGGCATTACGATTATTGCCATCATCATGGCGATCCAGGGTATTCTGGGTATTATCGGTGGCATCATGCTGCTGGCAGGTGGTGGGAGCACAGGAGCAGTCGGTGTCGGCATCTTTACGCTGGTCCTGGGTGTTCTGTACCTCATTCTGGCCTGGGGTCTGTGGACACTGCAAGCGTGGGCTTTCTGGACAACGGTGGTGATTGAAGTCATTGCCTTGATTAACGGCATTCTGGGGCTTGTCGGCGGCCAGACGGGCGTAGGTATTCTCAGCCTGGTGCTGCCGATCATCATCCTCATCTACCTCTTCGCGGACCGCAACGTGCGTGCCGCCTTCAGGACCTGAGATATAACGGGGAATGCATAGTAA
>DASTKE010000187.1:0-12890 GCA_035716105.1 Ktedonobacteraceae bacterium
GCCCGAACGCCTCGACATTGCCCTGTGTGTTGACCACGTGCGAGAGGCTGTTCGCGCCTGTCGCTACCGCGCTGCTGTCAATGGCGGTACCCGTAAAGAGCAGGTAGCTGAGCGCGCCCACGAGCACGAGACCCAGAATGGCAGCAACCCAGCGCTGCCAGGGAATACGATCGCGCAACTCGGTATCGTTGACCTCGCTGGCAAGCATGGTGACAACGAAGAGGAACAGCACCATGATTGCGCCCGCGTAGATCAGAATTTGCACGATGGCGATGAACATAGCTCCCAGTTGCAGGTAAAAGAGCGCCAGGAAGAGCAGCGTCAGAATCAGGCTCAACGCGCTGTGAACGGCGTTCTTGAAGGTGATGACGCCGATGCCGGAGGCGACGGTAGCAACGGCGAGCACAAAGAAGGTGATGGTAGTCAGCGTCATGGGCGAACATCCTCCTCGTCTTTTTCAAACTGCCGCCGGTCCTCGTCCTGCTCCCTGTTTACAATCCACACCTCGCGCTCGTTATCGAGCGTGCCGAGACCAACGGCGGCGGCGCTGGCCTCCGAGCCATCGAAGACGCCGCCCTCCTGCGGCACCGGCTGCGCGGACTCGTCTTCCGGCGGGGCAGGCTCAAACCAGACGGCAGCAGAACCAATGGTGGCCTGACCTTCGGGTTCAAGCAGTTGCTCTTTGTGGTAAACAAGGTCTTCCGGGTAGTAGGAGGCCAGCTTGTATATGGGCTCCAGCGTAATCGCTCCGGTGGGGCAGGCGGCCTCGCAGTAGCCACAGAAGATGCAGCGCAGCATGTTGACATCGAAGACCTTCGCGTAGCGCTCACCGGGCGAGACGCGGTTTTCTTCGGTGTTCTCTTCGGCCTCGATGTAGATGGCGTCGGCGGGACACGCGCCCGCGCACAGGTAGCAGCCGACGCAGCGTTCCAGGGTGTTCTCGTAGCGGTGCAGCACGTGTCGCCCGCGAAAACGCGGCGGCAGTTCGCGCTCCTGCTCCGGGTACGAAATCGTCGTCGGCTTCTTCCCCATATTCCTCAGAGTCGTCCCCAACCCTTTGATGATATCAAATGACATGGTGTGTACCTCGCTATGTATACAGGATCAGCGATCCCACGAATTCCGTATGTGATTATTGACGTATGCCGTTTGGCTTGAAGGGCGGAAACCTGGGAAGTTACCAGGCCACACTCCATACACCTTTGCCCGTTTCCTTCAACCGTATTTTATCAAATTTAATGTACCTTGATTGCCCTGCACCACCGGGCGCGATCAATCGCGCCCCTCCCCTACGCTTCCTGGGCGGGTACAGCTAGCTTGTCCTTTCCACTCTTTCCGGCCGGCTCGAATTTGGCGAGGCGGACGGAGGTTGGCAGAACCGTGCCTTGCGGGGTGACGAATTGCTCTACCTGGACGGTGCGGCGACGCACGAGCAGCAGGACGGCGACGACTATTGCCAGGCCGATGAGACCGTTGAGCCACCAGGGGCCACCGAGGGCTACGATGGTCGCGCTGACGACGACGTTGAGCACGGCCAGGGGCAGCAACAGTTGCCAGCCCAGGCGCATCAGGCGGTCGTAGCGGATACGCGGCAGCGTGGCGCGCAACCAGATGAACAGGAACAGGAAGAAGGCCACCTTGACCAGGAAAATGAGTATCGAGAGGCCGGGAATGTTTTCCAGCCCGAAGCCGAAGAAGCTCCAGCCGCCCAGGAAGAGCGTAGAGGCCACGGCGCTGACGGTAATCATGTTGATATACTCGGCCATCTGGTAGAGGCTCCAGCGCAAGCCGGCGTATTCGGTCAGGTAGCCGGCGGTCAGTTCCTGCTCCGCCTCTGGCAGGTCGAAGGGGGCGCGGTTGACCTCGGCGACACCGGCGATCAGGTAGATGACGAAGCCGAGCGGCTGGGCAAAGAGGAACCAGATGTGCTGGTCCAACTGCGCGTGAACGATGCCGACCATGCTGAGTGTGCCAGCCCACATCAAGACGCCACTGAGGGCCAGACCCAGGCTGGTCTCGTAGGAGACCATCTGGGCCGCGCTGCGCAGCGCGCCTAGCAACGAGTAGCGGTTGCCGGACGACCAGCCACCCAGCACGATACCGTAAACAGCCAGCGACGAGATGGAGAGTATCCAGAGCAGGCCGACGTTGATATCGGCGATCCACGGATCCCAGACGCTGGGCTTGCCGCTGATCCAGCTATTGCCGATGGGGACAACCGCGAAGGCGCACAGCGCGACCACCACCGAGATGATTGGGGCAATCAAGTAGATCGGTCTTTTGGCCTGTCCCGGCACGAGTTGCTCTTTGAAGGCCATCTTCAGCGCGTCGGCCACCGGCTGGAACATGCCAGCGGGACCGGTGCGGTTCGGCCCCAGGCGACCCTGCATCTTCGCCACCACGCGCCGCTCGATCAGCGTCATGTACGCGAAGGCGGTCAGCAGGGCGAAGATGACAACGGCGCTTTTGACAATGGCCGCGACGATGGGGTTAGTTAAAAATTCAAGCACGCGCCACCTCCTGCTCCTGGGTGCGTACCCCTTGCTGTCCCAGAGCCTCCCAGAACAGGCCAGCGTAGAGAGGGTTGGTCTCCCCGATCTCGCGCAGCACATCCTGTGGATTGTGATAACTCCATTTGTGGCCCATGTGCCGGGCCAATTCGACAAAAATCTCCCAGTCGGCCTTCGCGCCGGGCAAGGGACGCAGGGCGCGGCGAACGGCCTGCACGTGGTGATCGATGTTGGTCATGCTGCCGTCTTTTTCGGCATAGCTGACTGCTGGCAGCACCACATCGGCCTGCTGCGCCGTTTCGGTCAGGGTAATGTCCTGGACGATTAAGAAATCGATGGTGGAAGGCAGTTGAGATGCTTCGCTCGCGCTCAGCATGACATGTTTGTCCAGATGGCGGACGGGGTTGGCCCCCACAACGTAGAGCGCTTTGATCTGCGGATTGCTCAGTATCTCGCTGTAGCTCAGGCCCGGTTCCATTGGGGTCTGGTAGCCGGGAAGCGCGTCGGGCAGCACGCCCATGTCTCGCGCACCGAGCGAGTTGGCGTCCTCGAAGAGCGGACCAGCGCCAGCGCCTGCACGTCCGATGTTGTCGGTGACGACGGCCAGCGCCTGCACGTCCGCCGCGAGATGCTCGCAGCCGGGTTCGAGCGTCGCCATCTCGTCGTAGAGGATAATGGCACCTTTCGCGCCTGCGATCTCGTTGGCCAGGAATTGCAACTGCGTCGTGGTTTCAAGTCCGAAGGTCTCTTCAGCCGCCTTGAGGTCTTTTTGCTGTGCCTCTAGCTCTGCTGAGAGGTCGCTGTACTGGCTGGCGTCGACGTTCTCGTGGCGCAGAGCGGCTTGCAGCAGCAGCTTTGCCGCCATGCCGGTGCCGTGCTCCGGGATAGTGATCTTGTTGGCGGCGAAGCGGTCAAGCTCGGTCTCCTGCGCGTTGACGACGTAGATGCGCGCTCCCTGTCGCATGGCCTTTTTGATGCGCAGGTCGAGGATGGGCTGGCGCGTGTAGGGGTCGGCTGCGATCAGCACGATGTGCGATGCCTGCTCGATCTCGGCGATGCTGTTGCTCATCATCCACGGCCTGCCGGTCAGCGTGTCGCGAATACCGGGGAAGGTGCCGTGATGGTGGTCGATGTTGGGTGTGCCGAGCACCTCGCGCAGCAGCTTCTGGAACAGATACGACTCCTCGTTGGTGACGCGGGTCGAGCCGATACCAGCGATGGACTGCGGGCCGTGCGTCTTCAGAATCTCCGACAGGTGGTTGGAGATGTAGAAGAGGGCTTCGTCCCACCCGGCGGGCTGCAACTGCCCGTTGCGACGAATGAGCGGCGTGCGCAGGCGATTTTCGTTGACGTACTCGAAGTCCCAACGACCGCGATTGCACAGCCAGCCATCGTCAATCTCGTCATTCTGGCGCGACATCAGGCGCATAATCTTGTCCACGCGCACATCGATGCGCGCATTGCAGCCGACGCTGCAATTGTTGCACACGCTGGGCGTGTGCTTCAACTCCCAGGGGCGCGCTTTGAAACGATAGGAGGTGGCAGTGAGCGCACCAACCGGGCAAATTTCGACGGTGTTGCCGGAGAAGACGGAGTCGAAGGCACGGTCTGGCGCGGTTCCGACCTCCATCTTGTAGCCACGCGAGATCATCACGAGGCCGTTATCCATCGAAATCTCGGAACTGAAGCGCGTGCAGCGCTGGCACAGGATGCAGCGCTCGCGGTCAAGCTGGATATCCTCGCTGATGGGTATGGGCTTGGTGTAGTGGCGCTTGTACTGGTCGAAGCGCGTGCCGCCGGGTCCGTGGCGCAGGGTGAAGTCTTGCAGGTCGCACTCGCCGCCCTTGTCGCAGATGGGACAGTCGAGCGGGTGGTTGATGAGCAGGAATTCCAGCGTGCCGCGCCGGGCCTTCAGCACCTTTTCGGTTTTGGTATGCACAATCATACCTTCGCTGACGGGCGTGGTGCAGGCAGTCTGGGGCGGCTTGGGCATCTTCTCGATCTCTACAAAGCACATGCGGCACGCGCCCAGTGGCGGCATCTTGGGGTGGTAGCAATAGATAGGTATCTCGATACCTATCTGCTTTGCTGCCGCCCAGACCAGCGTCCCCGGTGGGACAGCGACGGGTATGTCGTCGATGGTCAGGTGTACAAGTTCGTCTTTTTTCTCTTCTGCCATTGGTTTTTTTACCTTTGTAGTCCTTGCCGCCAGGCCACTCGCAAGGGGTGGCCCTACTATACTCGTTCTGGCGTGCCAAAGGCACGCCAATGGGCCGTCTATAGTAGGGATACCCCTTGCGGGTACCCTGGGATGGAGCTAAACATCTATACCTCTCCGGCGTGCAGGGGAATTTTATGGGTAGTTTCGCGTTCCACCATGCAGCGTTTGTTGTGAACGTGGTACTCGTATTCTTCGCGGAACAGTTTGATGCTGCTGGTAATCGAACTGGTAGCGGCATCACCGAGCGGGCAGAACACTTTGCCGCTGATATTGTCGCACACGTCGAGCAGCAGGGCGATGTCGCTTTCCTTGCCTTCGCCTTTCTCAAGGCGGTGCAGGACTTGAGCCAGCCAGTACGTCCCCTCGCGACAGGGGGTGCATTTGCCGCAGGACTCGTCGCGGTAGAACTCGGTCATGCGCAGCACGGCATCGACGATGCAGGTATCCTCGCTGATGACAACGACGCCACCGGAGCCGAGCATGGAGCCAGCAGCCGCGATAGCCTCGAAGTCAAGTGGGGTGTCAACCTTGTCCGCGCCAAGAATGAAGGTGGACGAGCCTCCGGGAATGATGGCCTTGAGCTGCTTATCGCCCAGGATGCCACCGCCGTATTGCTCGTCATAGATAAGCGTGCGCAGGGGCGTTCCCAGGGGCAGTTCGTAATTGCCGGGCTGCTTGACCTGTCCGCTGAGGCAGAAGACGCGAGTCCCCTTGCTCTTCTCCGTGCCAAACGAGGCGTACCAGTCGGCTCCATTGCGTACGATGGCGGGAAGCGTGGAGAGCGTCTCGCAGTTGTTGATGACGGTGGGGCCACCGTAGAGGCCGATGGCGGCGGGAAACGGCGGCTTGAGGCGTGGGTAGCCGCGCCGTCCTTCCAGCGACTCCATCAAGGCGCTCTCTTCACCGCAGATATAGGCTCCCGCGCCTCGATGCATAATGACATCCAGGTCAAAGCCGCTGCCCATGATATTTTTGCCGATGTACCCTGCTGCATAGGCTTCGTCGATGGCGCGCTGCACCTGCCGGGCGGCGTGGGCCAGTTCGCCGCGCACGTAGATAAAGGCGACGGAGACATGGCAGGCGTAGCTGGTGATGATGACACCTTCGACCAGTTGATGCGGATTCTTCTCCATCAACCAGCGGTCTTTGAAGGTGCCGGGTTCGCTCTCGTCGGCATTGCAGCAGAGATAGCGCGTCTTATCGTTTTTGGCGAGGAAGCTCCACTTCATGCCGGTTGGGAAGCCAGCTCCGCCGCGCCCGCGCAGGCCAGATTTCTTTATCATCTCAACGAGGTCGTCCGGCGAGTACTCGTTGAGCGCCTTCGCCAGCGCCTCGTAGCCCCCATGCTGTCGATAGCCCTCCAGCGTATCCAACCCAGGCGCGTCAATATCCTTTGTGACAATCAATTCTGGCATATGTCTATGATTCCTCATTATTACATGGACTCACTGGCCCATATGAACGAATGAATATGGCCGTACCCCGTAGGGGCCGATTGATCGTGTCCACTGCCGATTGATCGGCTCATGCCGGGGCCGATCAATCGGCGGTGGGCACGATCAATCGGCCCCTACGGGTGTTGCGTTTGCATCATTGTACCCATAGGGGTATTTTTCCTGGCTTGCGCGTTGAGTTCCCGGTTCCATTCGTCGACCAGCGCGTCGATCATTTCGGGTGTGAGATTTTCGACGAATTCGTCGTTGACCTGCAGGACGGGCGCGGTACCGCAGGAGGCCAGGCACTCGACGGTTTTCAGCGTGTAGTTGCCGTCGGGCGTGGTCTCTCCGGCTTTGATGCCCAGGCGCTGCTCAAGCTGCTGCACCAGTTTGTCGCAGCCGCGCAGGTAACAGGAGATGCTGTTACAGACCTTGATCTGCTTGCGGCCCTGCGGCTGCTGGTAATACATGGTGTAGAAGGTGGCGACGCTCTCCACGTCGTTGACCGTCATGCCGATGGCGTCGGCGACCGCCTGCAAGCCTTCTTGCGTGATGTAGCCCTCTTCTTGCTGGGCGATGTAGAGCGCGGGCATGACCGCCGAGCGCCCCACGGGATAGCGCGCCGCCAGGTCGCGCATACGTTGTTTTGCCTGTTCTGAAATCATCGATCCACCTCGCCCAGGACAATATCTATGCTGCCGATGGCGGATACCACGTCGGCCAGGAAATGCCCCTCGACCATCAATGGCAGCGCCTCAAGGTTCGCGAACGACGGGGCGCGCACGTGCATACGATAGGGTTTGGCCGTGCCATCGCTCACGATATAGAAGCCAAGCTCGCCTTTGGGCGACTCGGTACGCACAAACACTTCGCCCTTCGGTGGCCGGTAGCCCTCGGTGTAGAGCTTGAAGTGATGGATGAGCGCCTCCATGCTGCCGGTGATCTGCCACTTGGGCGGCGGCGCGACCTTCGGGTTGAGGACGCGATGCGGACCCGGCGGCAAGCCTTCCAGCGCCTGATTCACGATGTTCAGGCTCTGATCCATCTCCAACATGCGCACCAGGTAGCGATCATACACGTCGCCGTTGGAGCCGACGGGAATGTCAAAGTCGAACTTCTCGTAGCCACTATACGGGAACGCCTTACGAATATCCCACACCACGCCGCTGCTGCGCAGCACCGGGCCGCTGGCTCCATAGGCGATAGCGTCATCAGCATTCAGGGTCGCTACGCCCTTCGTGCGTTCGAGCCAGAGCTGGTTGTTGGTCAGCAGGTCGTGGTACTCCTGCAAGCGTGCGGGGAAGACATCGGTGAAGGCGCGTACCTTCTGGTCGAGGCCGGGCGGCAGGTCGGCCTGCAAGCCGCCAGGGCAGATATAGCTGGTCATCATACGCACGCCAGAGACGTACTCGAAGACATCCAGAATCATCTCGCGCTCGCGGAAACAGTAGAGGAAGACGCTCATGGCTCCCAGGTCGAGCGCGTGCGTACCGAGCCAGACGAGGTGGCTGGCGATGCGCTGCAGCTCGGTCAGCAGCACGCGAGTGTACTTGATCTTGTCGTTGACCTCGTCCTCGATACCCAGCAGCTTCTCCACAGCCAGCGCGTAGCCGAGGTTGTTGCAGAGCGGGGCCAGGTAATCCATGCGGTCGGTCAGCACCAGCGCCTGGTGGTAGGTTTTAGCCTCGGCGGTCTTCTCGATGCCGGTATGCAGGAAGCCGATATCAGGCACGGCCTTGACGACCATCTCGCCCTCGATGGTGAGGATGAGACGCAGCACGCCGTGCGTACTGGGATGCTGCGGCCCCATGTTGATGGTCATAGTATCAACGTGCTGCCGGTCGCCAAGCGGCTCGCTCTCCTCGATGGTATAGTAATTTTCTATCTCTTGTTGCCGCATAATTCCTCACTCATGGCCTGGGCGTACCCGGCTCGCGTTCTGGATTGATTTTACTCCGGCTTTCGTTGAGTTCGCGACCTCCCGGTGTGCGCAGGGTCTGGCTGCCGACACCGGGGTCCGTATCGTAGGGAACCTGACCGCCCCAGTATGGCTCCGGCAGGTCGAAGCCGGTCAGCGGATAGTCTTTGCGCAGGGGGTGCGTTGTCCAGTCCATCGGCATCAGGATGCGGCGCAGGTCGGGATGGCCATCGAAAAGGATGCCGAACAGGTCGTAGATCTCGCGCTCGTACCAGTTGGCTCCCGGCCAGACGCTCGTCACGGTTGGCAGCGAGGGATGCTCCTCGCCCAGAGCGCCAACGCGCACCTTCAGACGCAGTTCACTCACGTTGGGAATGGAGAGCAATTGATAAACCACGTCGTAGCGCGGCACGCGCTCTGGCCAGTCCACAGCCGTAATCGTCGACAGGAAGGTATATTGCAGTCTCTTTTGCAGGTAGGTGCAGACGGCTACCAGGGATTCTGGCTTCAGCACAATCGTCTGCTCGCCGCGAAAATCGGTGATCTCAACAATTGCCTGTGAAAACTTGCCGCGCACCGTCTCTACCGTCGTCAAAGGTGTAATCGCCATAAGCTACAATTCCTCTCCGATCGGCCCTACCAGCTTCAGACCGCTATCCTTGAGCGGATCAGGCGGGTTGGGAATGCCCTCGCGTATCTTGCGCTGCAACTCGTTGAAGCCAAAGAGCAGCATTTCCGGCGTCGGTGGGCAGCCAGGAACAAATATGTCCACCGGCACGATTTTGTCGACGCCCTGCACAATAGCGTAGTTGTTGAAGACGCCGCCGCAGGAGGCACAGGCCCCCATTGAGATCACCCACTTGGGATCGGGCATCTGGTCGTAAATCTGGCGCAGCACCGGAGCCATCTTGATCGAGCAGCGCCCCGCGACGATCATCAAATCGGCCTGGCGCGGGGAGGCGCGGAAGACCTCGGCTCCGAAGCGTGCGAGATCGAAGCGGTCGGCGCTGGTCGCCATCATCTCAATGGCGCAGCAGGCCAGCCCAAACGTGGCAGGCCAGAGCGAGGAACTGCGTCCCCACTCGATGATTTTGTTGACCTGGGTTGTCAGAATGCCGAAGTCGCCGTTCTTGACATGCAGCTCTTTTCCTCTGGCAAGGCGAGGAGTCTGCGTGTTCGAGAAGGTTTGCACCGGCTCCCACGGATTTTTTACCTGTTCCATAATGGCCCTCCAACGCTGCTCCCCGATTGCACCGACAATAGCGCGAACCCCCGATTGCGTGTCCGCATGATTTGGTCAATGTTCATCATCGCGTCCGGGCGGGAATTATTTCTTATTCCCATGTGAATGCTCCCTTGCGCCAGGCGAAAACATAGCCAATCATCAATATCAGCAGGAAGATGAGCAATTCAATCAGCCCGAAGACTTTAAGCTGGTGGAGCAGGATGGCTAATGGATAAAACGAAACGATTTCGATATCAAAAGCGATAAACAGCATACCGGTCAAGAGATATTTGACGGGGAAGCGTCGTTTGGGCGCTTCGATCTCTTGAATGCCGCATTCATAGGGTGCCAGCTTCTCAGGCGTTGGCTTCTTCGGTCCCAGGATTGTACAGAGCACCATCACCAACGCGCCAAAGAGGACAGCCAGTACCACCAGGATAAAAATGGGGAGTGTTCCCATAGGTGGGATCCTTCATTTCTCTCGCTAACAAACTACAGGCGCTATCCAACGCTGATGCGCCCTCCCTGGTGTGATTTGTACACTACCTCACCTGTATGGTAGCACAGCAGGCCAAACGTGTCAATTGACACGTGGAACCGGGGTGAGCGTCATTTGTTTGCAAAGGGACACCGAAGCCACCCGCAAGGGGCCGCCCACTCTCCCCGCCCCTGGCTCTACCGCTCCCACGGGTCCTGTAGAGCCAGGGGCGAGGGGTGAAGGTGGGTGGCCCCTTGCGGGTGGCTTTCGTCTCCCCGACACGCTTGCAAAAAATTGACGGACACCCGTGGAACTGTTTCGCCTTAGCGAGACTGGCGGAAGATGACGGCGGCACCCAGCGCGGCTCTGGCCGGAACAAAGAGGCCACCCGAAGGCGCTGCGTTCGCGACCAACCCGTTGTTCTCAAGCCACCCGCGTGTTGAGCTAAGATCATGCACGGCAACGGCATAGGCGACAAATGCAGGAAGCGCTGGCGCTGTTTCACCTGGCAATATCTCTCCCAGCCAGCTTGCGGGAACGAGCCTCACACGTGACTGCCCCAGGTCAAAAACGTGTTCTGCACCTTCTCGCCGCGCAACACGACCCAGGTAGCGCTGGTATCGCTCCACATACGCTTCGATCTCAGCGTCAGGCGTACACAGAATCGACTCGACCAGATCCACCGCCCCATTTGGGTGCCGCGGTGGTGGTTGATCCCCTGGTGCCAGGATCAGGCTTTCCGCGACGGCAAGACGACCTTCCGGCACATCCTCCCTGTCGATTTCTACCACGCCCATAGGAACCAGTTGATGCGGCTGCTGAACTCTGTTGACGCCGCTATGGCCAACTCCGGTCTGGTCGAAGCGCCGGGCTGATTCGTCTGCATCTTCCGTCTGAAACACGAGAATGTGCAGACCTTCATAGCGGGCAAGCGAGGCAGAGATTTTCGCGATCGTCCGTTCAATGCTCTCGACAACGTGAGGAAGCGCGGCAGGGGGAACCTGCAACGGAATGGGAAGGGCATCGTCAGGAAGCTGGCTCTCTTCCGTGACGACCGCCATGACCTCGACGAAATTGCGAGCGAAGGGAGCATGCATGTTCGCTGCCCCGAAGGGTCTGGCTGGCTCACCCGCGTTTCGCGACAGCGTCGGATACGCGGGTGCAGGACAGAGAAAGCCGAGGCGACGATAGAGTTCCCGCGCTTGCTCTATATCGCGCACGACATGGCCGACGTGATGGATATATCCAATATCATTGTTCATGATAATTCCTCCCTTCCTTCTCACTTCCGGCATCTGTTTCTTCTCTTCTGATTTATAATCTAACTGGTTAGATTATAAATCAGAAAGCTGAAGAAGTCAACATGTAGAGCCAGGGGGAGGCGGATGAGGTGGGTGGCCCCTTGCGAGTGGCTTCGTCCCCTATTATGCAAAAAATGAACTAGACCCAGGCGAACACGCAGCATGGACAAGTTACCCAACGGATGGTACACTTGAAATGATAGGTAACTCAAACAGGATAATACGATGAAACGCGGCTCCCTGCCACTGGTCTCCAATGACCGCCTGCTTCTATGGAACGAGGCAGAAAATCCACAGCTTCCCGTTGTTGTTGGCACAGATGCCTGGTATTCCTGGTTGGCGAATGAAGATATCCAATCCTTTTCATTCAGCAGCGCGGCGGGCAGCTTTACCGCCCGGCGCGAGCACAAACGCCACGGGCAGTACTGGTATGCCTACCGCAAGTGCGCGGGGAAGCTGCGCAAAGCCTATCTCGGCAAAACCGGGGATTTAACGCTTGAGCGACTCAACGCCGCCGCGGCAACACTCGCTGACAGGGACAATCACAACTATGGCCCGCAGGCACATCCCGATAAGTCTGATAGAAGTATTCTACAGGTATCCCCGGACAGCATCGACAGTAAAGAGCCGTTTTTCCTACCTCCAACCGCTTTTCCATCTTCAACTGAGCGAGTACAGGCTACCAGACATCATTTGCCTGCCCGGCTCACCCCGTTAATCGGACGCGAGCAGGAAGTAGCTGCCGCCTGCGCCCTGCTGAGACAACCAGGAGTACGCCTCTTGACGCTCGTTGGTACGGGCGGCGTCGGCAAAACGCGCCTGGGGATTGAGGTCGCAACCGAGCTGGTCGATGACTTTGCCGATGGTGTCTGCTTCGTTTCTCTCGCACCCATCAGCGCCCCCGAACTGGTTCTCCCTACTGTCGCTCAGGCGCTGGGACTCAGGGAACCTGGAGATCAATCATTCGTCGAACGTCTCGTAGCTTCTTTACAGGAGAAGGAGCTGCTCCTGTTCCTGGACAACTTTGAGCAAGTGATAGGCGCTGCGCCAGAGCTGGCAGCGCTGCTGGCAAGCTGTCCTGGTCTGAAGATACTCGTCACGAGCCGTGAGGCGCTGCGCGTGCGCGGCGAACAGGAATTTCCCGTGCTGCCACTGGCGCTCCCTGATCTCGCACAGCTTCCTGAGCCTGAAGCTGTATCACAGTATGGGGCGGTGGCCCTCTTTCTCCGACACCTGCGCTCCGTCCAGCCTGATTTTCAGATCACCACCGCCAATGCCAGGACGATTGCCGCCATTTGTATCCGTTTAGATGGACTGCCATTGCTCCTTGAACTGGCAGCCGCTCGCCTCAAGCTGCTCTCGCCACAGGCTTTGCTAGCGCGTTTAGAACATCGCCTGGCTGTCTTGACACAGGGTGCGCGGGATGGTCCTCCCCGTCAGCAGACGCTGCGCAGCACGCTTCAGTGGAGCTATGATCTGCTCGATGCCGGGGAACAGCGTCTCTTCCGACGGCTCGCCGTATTCGTCGGCGGCTGTACGCTGGAAGCGGTCGAAGCCGTCTGCAAGGCACCCGGTGAGGAGACGGTGAACGTGCTCGATGGAGTGGCTTCCCTGCGCGACAAGAGCCTGCTGCAACAGCAGAGCGCACAACGCGACGGAGAACCACGCCTGACGATGCTAGAGACGATCCGCGAGTATGGGCTGGAGTGCCTGACCAGCAGCGGAGAGATGGAACACGTCCGGCAGGCCCACGCGGTGTATTACCTGCGGCTCGCGGAAGAGGTCGGATTAGAGCAGACTG
>DASTKE010000188.1:0-2298 GCA_035716105.1 Ktedonobacteraceae bacterium
AATCTTGCCAGGGTTGCGGCGCCTGGCAGGCGGTGCAGAGAGGGGCAGCAATGCGGTCGTCAGCGGTGGCGCTAAGGCGTGCGCTGCCTACTGCACAACACTGACCTACACTGGCCATCGCTGCCTCTACTGGCTACGCAAGGCCGCTGAGCTTATCCTGTACGGCGGAGCATCACAACGGGGATCTCGCGCGCCGTACGCTGATAGCGGCGATAGAGAGGCGCCGTTTCCATCAGGAAATTCCACAGTTGCGCGCGTTCCTCCCCCGTCGCGGTCGTTACGGTCGCGGCATAGGCGTCGCGGCCGATCTCCACGCGCACCTCAGGGTGGGCGGTGAGATTGAAATACCAGGCAGGGTGACGCGGCGCCCCGCTGTTCGAGGCAACCACGAACCGCACATCGCCCCGGTCGAAGTACCCGAGAGGCACCGTGTGCGATACGCCCGACTTCCGGCCAGTGGTGGTCAGCAGGAGGATAGGCGTCGAGCCGACCCGTCCGCCAATGCGGCCGCCGGTACGGCGATAAAGCCCCACCATAGCCCGGAGGAACCAGCCTTGCATGACCGAAGCTCGGCGACCAGGAGCCGACGAGGACGGTTGCTGAGAAGGAGTAGGCGTAGGCGTGGACATGACACACCTCCAAGTTGCAAGGTTGCGGGAGTGCAAGCACGGAAACGGCGCGCTATGACGTGATTCGCATCACGTTATTTGCCAATAGTATACCGGGTGAGGAATTATGGCGACCTAGCCAAAAGAACAGAATCGGCCTGCCGGGGCATTCCTCCCCGACAGGCGATACGCACCGCAAGCAGTGCTTGCCATATCTCTCTGTCGATAAAGGATCTATAGGTCGGTAATGGATCGCAAGCTGTTTCCCTTGTAATACTACTCAAGGGTCATCTCGCTCCTCCGTCCTGTGACCGTGAGCGCCTGGTGAGTGATGATGATGATGACCCAGTTCCGCTACCAAGGAAATCTGTCACGGACCAAAGTGTACGACGAGCAGGACACTAGAAGTCATCTCATAAATGGGTGGTAAGCTGTATCCTCAAGGAGGATGCAGCCATGGACTTGACGGACGAACAATGGGCAGTGATCGAGCCACTGATCGGCGAGATGCCGCGCCGTGCAGATGGACGCGGACGGCCCTGGCGCAGCAGCCGCGACGTGCTCAATGGGATCATGTGGATTCTCCGCACCAGTGCCCAGTGGGCCGATCTGCCGGAGCGGTATCCGCCGTACCAGACCTGCCACCGGCGCTTCCAGCGCTGGGTGCGTGACGGGACCTTCGAACGGGTGCTTGAAGCCCTCGCCCAGGACCTCAAGGAGCGCGGCAAATTCGATCTCTCCGAGTGTTTCATCGACGGCACGTTCATCGTGGCGAAAAAAGGGGCGGATGTGTGGGAGCGACCAAGCGGGGCAAAGGTACGAAGCTCATGGCAATGGCAGACCGCGCTGGCCTTCCTCTCGCCGTCTGTGCCGCCTCGGCTGCGCCTCATGAAGTTACCCTTGTCGCTCCGACCCTCGACTCGCGGTTTGTAGACGAGATGCCCCAGCGACTCATCGGCGACCGGGCGTATGATGCGGACTCGCTCGACGTGGCATTGGCGCAGCTCGGAGTGGAAATGATCGCGCCACACCGCCGGGGACGGGTGCGCCCCAAGACGCAAGATGGGCGTCCGCTCCGTCGGTATCGACGCCGCTGGAAGATTGAGCGCCTCTTCGCCTGGCTCGGCAATTTTCGCCGCCTCGTGGTTCGCTATGAGCGCCATGCGCTCAATTATCTGGGCTTTGTCCATCTCGGCTGCATCCTCATCCTGCTTCGCCAGGGTTTATGAGATGACTTCTAATGACATCGCGAATATCCTCCATGGTGATCGTGTTGAGATACGGCATGTGAGCAATATTATTCAACTTGACGAGCTTCTGGACGTGTGCTTGGCAATCCTCAGCGAACTGCTCGAAATTGTAAATGGGGATGCGGCTCCGAATAACGGACAATGTCTCTGTAGCCGTTTGAGTCACCTGTTCCAGAAATTGGAATATAGTTTGAAAGTTCGTCTTCTGTACCACAAACATATGTTTACCAACACTAAAGCAATCAATGCGAGTATCGAAAAGGAATGTTGGTGTGCTGGAATGGTCGAATTGTCCATTATGCAGGAACGCCACAAACCAGGGAGATCTACTCAATTCTTTCTTGGGAGTATATGTACGAAAGAAGTGTACCGGTAGGCCGCTTTTTGGACCTAGCGTGATGACGTAAAAGCGGATGCCTGAAATGACCTCATCATCGGCC
>DASTKE010000189.1:0-5692 GCA_035716105.1 Ktedonobacteraceae bacterium
TGCCGTGGTAGTGTTCATAAAAGAAAATCCTCCTGATTCTATACGAAAATTTTGAGGTTATTCATTCTATCACGTCTTTATCTCTATTGGGTGGTATGATAATGCTGAGGTAAAATTCCTGGAGAAAGAGGCGTATGTACATTATGCAGACCAGAAGAAACACAAAAAACAGGCAGAAGCTCTCTCCCCTTTCAGAGAAGCAACTTCTCAATCGTTCTCCCTTCAGCTATGCAAAGTATAGTGTACCCAAAGAGGAACGCCCGGATCGTAACGAGGACTACACCCTTGTCGATCAGCGCCGGGGATTGGCGGCTGTCTTCGATGGTGTCGGTGGCAGCGTTGCCGGAGATGTGGCTTCGCGGGTCGCTGCTCGCGTGGTGCGCCGGAACTGGAAACGTTTTCTTCAGACGCGCCAGCAAGGCTTGGAGCAACCGGAAATGCTTGAGGCTTGCAATAGCGAGGAAGTGCGCTCAACCCTCCAGCAGTTTCTTCTGGACGCGCATGAAGAGATAAACGCTGATGGGGTGCGGCGGGCGAAAGCGAAGGGTGAGGATGCCGGGAAAGAGGTGCAGGCGACAACGATTGCACTTGCTGTCTTTTGCCGCAGTAGCCAAGAGGATGGGTATACGATGGTCTATGCCTGGGTGGGTGACAGCCGCATCTATTTGCTGCGAAAATCCGAAAAACTCATGCGCTTGACTACGGATGATGGCTGGCTGGCGAAGATGGTGAAGGAGAACACGCTCAGTGAGGCCGAAGCTCTGCGCATCGACCAGGCCATGCATGCTGATGATCTGACCGAGGTGGAGCGGGAACACTTCGATAAGCGAAACGGTATCACACAGGCGCTGGGAGGTTCCAGGCCGAAGGATATCCACGTAGGAGATGTTGCTCTGCTTCCTGGCGACCGCGTACTGCTCTGCTCCGATGGTGTCCATGATAACCTGGCCGACGTTCACATTGAAGATATGCTGAGATATGCTACGCGCACTACTGTCGCGAACTTGCTTGTAGAAAGCGCGATAAAAGGTTCCCATCAAACAGATGGCTCCATTCGGGCCAAACCAGATGATATGAGCGCCGTAGTGGTGACGTATCAGGGGTAAAAGAAGAGCGAGCGGGGAGAGTGAAGGGCGGAGGCAAGCTACCAGGCCACCCGCAAGGGGATGGCCCTACTATACACGAGGTGGCTCCCAGAGCCGTTCGGTTGCGTATATAGTAGGGCCATCCCCTTGCGGGTGGCCTGGGGAGGGTCTTTTACCCCTGATATATAACCACTACGGATTGTGCCATTCGCGTCCGTCTTTCTGGATCAGGGTTTCGGCTTCGGGTGGCCCCCACGAGCCTGCCGGGTAGGGGTAGACGGTATCGGGCGGCATGGTCTTCCAGACGCTGGTGATGCTGTCAACGATGCGCCAGGAAGCCTCGATCTCGTCGCGACGGATGAAGAGCGTGGAGTCGCCCTCCATGGCGTCGGCGATCAAGCGCTCGTAGGCGTCGGGTGACTCGATGCCGAAGGCGGTCGAGTAGTTGAAATCCATCTTGACCGTGGCGAGATGATTTTCCGCGCCCGGAATCTTGGCCCCAAAGCGAATGGCGATGCCTTCGTCCGGCTGAATGCGAATCACGATGAGGTTGGATTTCAGCCCCTTTGTATCAGCTGGCTTGTAGAGCAGGTGCGGTACTCGCTTGAACTGGATGGTCACTTCTGTGCTGCGTACAGGCAGGTGCTTGCCGGTGCGCAGGTAGAAGGGGACGCCCGCCCAGCGCCAGTTCTCGATGTAGAGCTTGAGGGCGACATAGGTTTCCGTCGTCGAATTGGGAGCCACGCCTTTCTCCTGCTTGTAGCCCTGCACGGGTTGACCGTCGATCACACCGGCAGTGTACTGGCCGCGTACAACGCACTGTTTCACCTCTTCGGGCGTGAAAAGCGGAATGGCGCGTAGTACCTTGATCTTCTCGTCGCGAATCGACTCGGCATCAAAGGCATCGGGCGGCTCCATTGTGGTCAGAGAGAGCACCTGCATCATGTGGTTCTGGATCATGTCGCGAATTGCGCCGGATGTTTCGTAGTATTCGGCGCGAGTGCCGATACCCAGGCTTTCGGCCACCAGGATCTGCACATTATCGATATAGTTCAGGTTCCAGACCGGCTCGAACATGCGGTTGGAGAAGCGGAACGCCAGGATATTCTGGACGGTCTCCTTGCCCATGTAATGATCAATGCGGTAGATTTGATTCTCGCGGAAGGCGCGGCCCAGTGTGCGATTGAGCTGTTGGGCGCTGGCGAGGTCGTGGCCGAAGGGCTTTTCGATGATGATGCGCGTCCAGGAGGCGTCGTGGTTATTGTTGCCACCGTTGTCGTTGCCATGAACCGGGCGCGAGAGGCCGGAAGCGCCGAGGTGGCGAATGACCTCCGTGTCCAGTTCGGGCGGCGTCGCCATGTAAAAGAGCCGGTTGCCCGCGGTGCCATGATCCTTATCGAGTTCCTCCAGCAGTGCCGCGAGTTTCTGATAGCCAGCGGGGTCGTCAAAGTTGGCCTGGCAGTAGAACAGGCACTGGGCGAAAGCTTGCTGCGCCTCTGCGTCCATCCGGTCGTTCTCTTCCATGTAGGTATTGACCGAATTGAGTGCCATTTCGCGCCATTGATCGAGGGTCATCTGGCGGCGAGCAAAGCCAACAATCACAAAGGGGTGGGGAAGTGGGTGATCGTGCCAGAGATGCGCCAGGGTGGGTAACAGCTTGCGCTGGGTCAGGTCGCCGGTTGCGCCGAAGATGACCACCGCGCATGGATGCGCCAGGTGGCCCTCCTCCCAGATCTCATGCTGCTTGAGCACAGGTTTCTGCGCCGCTGTGGTTGTTACTTGAACCTCTTGTCCCATAACATTCTCCTCATGAGTCGATGATAGTATTTTGTAGCACTGCCTACCCCTGCATAAATAATCCCTGTATAGTATACCTGAGCTTGCACAGGTTTGCACGTGTTTCTAAGACATTGTTTACATACGCGCCAGGAAAAGGGCGGGGTTACTTTTCCCTGGTGGATGATCTAACTATATCACGTTCTTGTGGCTCTAGTGGGTCACAGACGAATGGAGTACAATGTCGCTAGCTGATCTGTACTATAGTTGGCTTCATAGCTAACGTCAAGGCCCGTAGCAGACGGCTCTCCGTCATTGAGAGGCAACAGCCGAACTCCGTAGGGGCGGTGGCTTGTCCCCGCCCGCAAACAGCTTTCCTGGGTCAGAGCGGGCGGGGACAAGCCACCGCCCCTACGGAGTTCGTTTCAAGAAGAGAGAGCCAGCAAACGAGGAAAATACATACGCATAAAAGATGTAGGAGAACGCGATGGCGAAGTATGATATAACCATTATCGGAGGTGGCTCAGGTGGGTTGACTGCCGCTCGCCTTGCGCAGGCGCTAGGGGCGAACGTGCTGCTGGTCGACAAAGAACGGCTGGGGGGCGATTGCTTGCATTACGGCTGTGTGCCGAGCAAGAGCCTGATTCATGTTGCTCGTGTGGTGCAGCAGGCGAAAGAGGCGGGTAAACTTGGGCTGGTAGCCGCCAATCTGGACGTAAATATGGCAAAGGTCACTGACTACATCCAGGGTGTGATCGCTCGTGTAGCCGGGGGAGAGGAAGCATATACCAGGGGTGTGACCGTCAAATTTGGCAACATCGCCTTTCAATCGCCGACTGAACTGGCGCTCAACGGTGAAACGTTCACGAGCCGCAACACCCTGATTGCTACCGGCTCGCGTCCTGCTGTGCCGGATGTGGAGGGTCTGCAAGAGGTCGACTACATGACCAACGAAGATGCCTTTGACTTGATGTCGCTGCCCCGGTCGCTCGTCATTGTCGGTGGTGGGCCAATCGGCGTCGAGCTGGGGCAGGCTTTCGAGCGTCTGGGGTCGAAAGTGACCATCATCCAGGGGCCAGGTCGCATTTTGCCGAAAGAGGACCCCGATGTCTCTGCGACTGTGGCGCGTGTCTTGCAGTCCGAAGGCATCGAAATTGCGACCGGCGCTCGCTTTGTGCGAGCCAGTCGCAATGGCGAGCAGAAAGTTGTCACCGCGAAGCAAGGTGATCGCCTGCTCGAATTCGAGGCCGATAAGATCCTGCTGGCGCTGGGCCGCAAACCCAATCTGGAAGACTTGAACCTGGAAGCAGCAGGTGTCAAGTATGGAAACAAGGGGATCAAGATCGACGATTACCTGCAGACAACGGCCTCAAATATCCTCGCGCTAGGCGATGCCACAGGCGGCTATCTTTTCACCCATGTTGCTGCCTATCAGGCTGGCATCGCGGTGCGTAACGCGCTGGTGCCGATTGGCAAAAAGAAGGTGGACTATCGTGTTTTACCCTGGTGTACGTTCACCGATCCCGAAGCAGCGCGTGTGGGCTTGACGCTCGAAGAGGCGGAGAAGCAGCACGGGCGGGTGCGCGTCGTAACATTTCCCTGGGCAGGTATCGACCGGGCGCAGACCGAAGGCGAAAGGGTGGGCTTTATCAAACTGGTGCTGGCTGGCAAGAAGGATGAACTGGTTGGCGCGCACATGGTCGGCGCACGGGCAGGTGAGCTGCTGGGCGAGATATCCCTGGCCATGAAAAACAACCTGACGCTCAACGATATCCTCAATACCATCCATGCCTATCCCACTATGAACACCGGCATTCAGCAGGCCGTCTTCGATGCCTATCTGGAAGGCACAGCTATCGCCAACAATCGCAAGATCGTGCGTACAGTGCTCAACTTTCGGCGGTAAGAGAAGTGGTGAGCAGCCTGGAAAAGCTCGGCAGGCCACCCGCAAGGGGATGGCCCTACTAGACGCGAATCGGCTCACGGAGCGTCTATAGTAGGGCCATCCCCTTGCGGGTGGCCTGCTGGAATCTCCTATCAGGATGACTTCTCTTATCTCAGGCTTTTTGTTGGGCGGGTGACTTTGGCTTTACCCGGTGTGGCGCGCCATGATAAATGTAGAGGATGGATTTGCGTACATGGACATAAGCATAGACAGCTATTGGACAGAGGAAAAGTGGGGCGAAGATTGCTATAAACAGCGAGGCACCTCTGGGAACGTGCAGGAGAGACAGCAGCAATAGCTGTCCTAGCAGGAGAACGACCAGAACGATGCCTACCGTACGAATCAACCGGAGCAGCCAGTGTACTTGCAGGCGCGATTGGATCGTCTGGTAGCGGAGCTGCGCCTGTTCGCGCACGCTGTTTTGCATGGTAATGAGATTCTGGCGTTCCTCAGCGATCTGCTGTCGCTCCTCCTGGAGTTCTTTTTCCAGTAGGGCCGCTTTTCGCTGCGCCTCGCGCATTACATAGAGCGTGCGAGCTGAGTGCTCGCCCTCGATCTGTTGGGCATGAAGCTCCAATGTTTGCACGGCGTCGCGCAACAGGGGATGGGTTGCTTTGCTATTAGGTGAGAGGGTGACGGTGCGTGCGGCCTCCTGTACCATCTTGTGGGCTTCTTCTTCGACCGAGGCCAGGAAGTTGTAGTAGAGGTCCTGGTAGCGGCTTTCCAATGCGTGGTGCTCTTCCATCAACTGGTTGCGCTCCTCCATCAGATCCGCCAGGTGTGTCTGGTATTGCTGTATCTCCTGCCGGTAGCCGTTATGAATAGCCTCGATCTCACTGGTGATATCTATTTCGATACTGTCTGAGCGAATGATGCGTTCAATGAC
>DASTKE010000190.1:0-3912 GCA_035716105.1 Ktedonobacteraceae bacterium
CTCGGCATGGTGGCAGGCGGTTACCGCGCCATCGAGTCGCTGCGCCTGGAAAAAGGCTATCGCTACTGGAGCACCGACATCCACTCCGAATACAACCCCTACGAGGCCGGTCTCGGCTTCGCGGTCAAGCTCAAGAAAGGCGACTTTCTCGGCAAAGAAGCGTTGGAACGCATCAAGGCCGAGGGCGTGACGCGCAAACTTTGCTGCCTCGTGCTCGACGATCCCCGCGCCGTAGCCCTCGGCGGCGAACCGCTGCTGGAAGCGGGTGGAGAGCGCGTGCTCGGTCGCGTCACCAGCGGCGGCTACGGCTACACCATCCGCCAGAGCATCGCCTACGGCTACCTCCCCATCGAACACGCCATCCCAGGTACGCAAATCGAAGTACAACTCTTCGGCGTCCGCTACCGGGCAACTGTAATGAAGGAGCCGTTGTACGACCCCAAAAACGAGAAGGTGAAGATGTAGAGAAGAGATGTGTGAAAGGAAATCCTCCGCTCACACATCTCTTCTCTATGATAAAAGCAGCGGCTATCTCTTAGCTGGCTTTAGGCCAGTTGAGCAGGTAGTTTTCGCCTCTTCGGGTGTGTGGGCGGTGGCGATTTTCAAGACCAGCCCTTGCAGCACATCCGGGTCGTTGATCAACGTTGCCTTGCCCCTGGCCTGCAATTCTAGTCTCTGATCAGCAAATAGCGCTTGCACAATACCGATCAGCGTTTGTCGCCAACGTTCAAGGATACGCTGACGCTCCGCCTCCAGTTGCTTGCGCTCCTGCTCGTACTCCGCCTCCAGTCGCCTGCGTTCCTCCTCTTGCCCCTCTTTCAAAATCTGTTGATAGAGCCAGGTGTTGCGCAATTCGTCACTCATGATACCCCACCTCTTCCTAAGCCAATTCTGATTGTCCTGGTTCATGGCTTCAAAAATGTGTGTAACAGGTATATAGACCGTCGATAAGGAGTTTTTCTTTTCAGCCACTTCAAAAGAGGTAAGGCATCACCCCTACGATCTCGGGTTTCCCCTCGAAGGATGGAGAACCGAAATGAAGGCGAATTGATTTGCCGCTTACTATCAGCTGGAAAAGAATAGACTGGTGAAGAAAGCTTTGTGGGAGAAGGAAGAAAACTATGCAAACAGCAACTCTCGTTTTGAGTGAAGCCAGTGTGCCTGACGTGACTCTTGACATGCAGACGCAGGCCGTTGAGCGTGCGATCCAGACCATGCATACCCATTTGCATGAAGCGCTGACCCTCGAAGACCTGGCCTCGGTGGCCTATCTGAGTCCCTCACATTTCCATCGTGTCTTTCGTCGTCTGATTGGCATTCCACCCGGCGAATTTCTTTCGGCGCTGCGCTTGCAGATGGCCCGGCAGTTGCTGGTGACGACTTCGCTCAACGTGACCGATATTTGCTTCGAGGTGGGCTATAACAGCCTCGGCTCGTTCACCAGCCGTTTCACGCAACTGGTGGGCCTGCCCCCGCGCCAGTTACGCCAGCGCGCCTACACCTTCGAGCCGTCCCCGGTCGAGCAGGCTGAACACGCTTCTCCCATACCCTCTTACCTTCTAAAAAAACACGTGTTGTCGGGCTATATCAGTGCTCCGGCGACCTTTCTGGGTAAGATCTATGTTGGTCTGTTTCCCGGCCCCATTCCCCAGGGTGCGCCTGTGCGGTGTACCAGCCTCAGCGCGCCGGGCTTCTATCTGCTTCAAGACGTTCCTGACGGTGTCTATCATCTGCGCGCTGCCGCCTTTCCCATAGCCGCGAACCTCTACTCGTCTCTGCTTCCTGGCGAGAAGCTGCTGCTTGGCAATAACGCGAGTCCGCTTGTCATTCGCCAGGGACAGGTTTCCGGCGATCCCGACCTTGTCCTGCACCCGCCGCGTCTGACCGACCCACCGCTGGTGATGGGTTTGCCTTTGCTGTGAAGACGAGCGAAGAGCAATAATGCATAAAAGCAGTGCCTAAGCACTGCTTTTATGCATTATTGCTCTTCCCCTATGCTAATTGTTCCTGGCAACCATCTTCTTGCCATCTGAAAGCCGTTAGGAAATGCCTTAAATCGGACTTCCGATAGATGAGGGTGTGCCTCTATCCAGTTTCTAGCGCGTTCTCTGGCGTGTTGCTCATCTCTGGCGTAAACCTGGGTGACCTCTCCATACTCCCCGTTGGTTGCATAGACTATCCAGAGTGTCCATAGTATACCATTCATACTATCCCCTCCTGAAACGCTTTCTTTTGCCGATATGTCAGAGGTGGTAACTAAAGTATTGATATTTTAATATTAAGTCTATCATATATTCAGGAAAATTGTAATACCCAAGCATTCAGATTTTCGCTACAATGGCGGCTATGTACAGATTGCGTATCAGAGAAGAGGCAGAAAAACAGGGGTACAACCAGTCCAGTTTATCTCGCGCCACTAATATTTCCTTTACCACCATTAAGAAGATATGGCGCAATCCGCACTATGAGATAAACCTTGTCACCTTGCATAAAATAGCGCAGACGCTAGGGGTTCCCACGTCTGAGCTTATTGAAGATGTGCCTGAAACGTAGTGCTTTGAGGAGACAGAGAACTGAATGGGCAACAGTGTAGATCGTGGCTCAGCCACGATCTACACTGTTGCCCATTCAGTTCTCTGTCTCCCCGACCCACAGGTGCTGCATCTCCGCGCTGGTCGCCAGCAGTTCGTCCAGCGTTCCTGTAGCCTCGACTTTGCCGTCTTTGAGGACGAGGATGTTGTCGGCGCGCTGGAGGACGGCGCGACGGTGGGAGACGACGAGGCAGGTGCAGGTTCTCTGTGTGAAAAGCTGCTCCCAGAGGGTGCGTTCGGTCTCCACGTCGAGAGCGCTGGAGATGTCGTCGAAGACAAGCAGTTCGGCCTCGCGCACCAGCATACGCGCCGCAGCCGTGCGCTGCGCCTGTCCGCCGGAGAGCTTGACTCCTCGTGTGCCGATCAGCGTGTGCAAGCCGTTTTCCAGGCTCGCCACGTCGCGCTCCATCACCGCGCCCTGAATGGCCCCTGGCAGGTCGGCGCTCTCTTCCGGCAGACCGAGCAGGATGTTGTTAGCCAGCGTCTCGCTGAAGAGGTGCGGCACCTGCGGCGTGTAGGCGCTGCGCGGCGGCGCGAAGAAGCTGGCCGGTTCTGGAATAACTTCGCCGTTCCAGCGCATCTCTCCCGCCTCCGCTGGCAGCAGGCCGAGCAGCGCACGTAGCAGAGTCGTCTTGCCGGAAGCTACCTGCCCTGTGATGACCGTGAGCGTGCCGCGCTTCAGGCGCAAATTGATGCCTTCGATTCCGCGTCCCGTGTCGGGATAGCGATAAGTCAGGTTCTCAACTTCCAGTGTGCGCAGCTTATCATCCTCCGTTTTGAGCGGCGCGACTGTATCAGGTAACGCGCCCTTGAGATGGAGGGGAGCATGAGCGACGAGGGTGCTGGCGGGTGCGCCCTGAAGCAGGGCCACCAGGCGCGAGAGCGAGACCTTTGACTGCGTGTACTGGGCGAGGAAGACGCCCAGCGCCTGCACAAACTCCGCCACTGTCGAGAGGTAGGAGATGAAGAGGGCGAGGTCGCCGGGGCCGAGGTGCGTGCTATGTGCTGAGAGCGCGGCAATCACCAGAATCAGGCCGGTGCCGATGCCGACCGTGTTGCCGAAGACCGAGTTGAGCGCGCTGGTCAGCACGTTGTCGCGCAGCATGGCCGTGCGCCGCCGCTCGTTGAGCCTATCGAAGTGCTGTACTACATATGGTTCCGCGCCCGCCACCTGAATGGCCTGCACAGAAGAGAAGACCTCGCCGATGGCCCCGGTCAACTCGCTTGTCGCCTCGCGGCTGGCCGTGCGATACTTCTCCAACCGCTTTTTCATGCTCTGAGCAATCGCGGCCACGCAGGTCAGTGGGATGAAGACCAGCAG
>DASTKE010000191.1:0-9771 GCA_035716105.1 Ktedonobacteraceae bacterium
CGAATGGATTGCAAATAGACGCTGCTCGCCAGCGCGCCGAGCGGCGGCACGAGATAGCGTTCAAACCAATCGCTGCTGCGCTCAATCAAACTGCTCACAGTGCCGATGTTCCTTCCTGGGTGCTGGCAAGCAGGCGAAGCACCTGTTCCAGCACGGCCTCTCCATTCATGGTCGCGTAGTGAAATGGCTCAATTAAGGCTGTTGGCTTTCCCACCGAGATTGCCAGCTTCTCGATACTTTTTCTGAGATGCCGGATTTGCGGCGCGATCAGCACCACATCGCATTCTTCGACCCTCGCGATATATTCTCCAGCGCTCAGGGCCTCGACGGATAGCTCGTAGTTGCGTGACCTGGCTGCTGCAAGCATACTATCGACCAGCAAACTGGTCGACATGCCCCAACTACACACAATCAAAACTCGTATCATGAGACCTCCCCCATCGGTTCCAACCGCCACCCCTCTTGTTTCGAGCGATGTGGGAATGCATGCACAGCACACTTCTGTGCATTGCTTGAACCCATCAAGGTACACCCATATACACCGCAATAATCATGCCAAAATGTGTGCTACACACATAGCACACATCTCACAGGATAGGCAAAATTCACAGGAGGTTCTCAATCAACTTCCCTATGCTGCTCCGGAGTGTCTAAATAGCGCCTGAGTAACCTGAGTTTTCCCGGATTACTGCTGACATAGGTTAAAGAGTCAATCATTTGTGGCCCTCTCTATGAAGCTATCTGATCTGTCGGCAAGTATCGTACTGTCTTCCTTCAGTTCTTACAAGTTTCTGTTCTAGAGGGGAAAGTCGTAGGGGCGATGCCTTGTGCTCGCCCGCCTCCGTGATCGAAGGTCCTCCGGGCGAGCACAAGGCATCGCCCCTACGACTAGTGGTTTCCCCTCGAAGGACGGAGAACCTTCTAGATAACCGGAGCAAAGGGCAAGTATGATACAATGCTCAAAAAGACAGCAGTCAACCCACCCATCATCAACAAGGAGTCATTTTCAATGAGACAGTACGGCAGTCAGAACATGATCGGGACGTTACGCAAGGTACTGGTGAAACGGCCAGACGAGGCGTTCGCAGTGAATGATCCAGAGGCATGGCATTATACAAGCAGGCCAAACCTGCCACTGGCGCAGCAGGAGCATGATGCGCTGGTGAATATGCTGCGCGAGGCGGGGGCAGAGGTGATCTATCACGATGCGAAACAGCCCGACCGGGCCGATGCTATTTTTGCCTTCGACCCGGTGCTGATAACCGACGCCGGTACGGTAGTGCTCTCGATGGGCAAGATGCAGCGGCGCGGTGAGGAGGCAGCGATGGCTCGCCGCCTGGAAGCACTCGGCGTACCTACCCTCTATACCCTGCATGGAGAGGCACGGGCAGAGGGCGGCGACCTGCTCTGGCTCGACCATGATACGCTGGCGGTCGGACAGGGCTTCCGCACTAACGCCGAAGGTCTGCGACAACTTCGCGAGGCGCTTGGGAGTATCGGCGTAACGGTCATGCCCGTCGAGCTGCCCTACTACACGGGACCAGAAGCCTGCCTGCACCTGCTCTCGCTTATCAGCATCGTGGACGTTCGCACCGCCGTCGTCTACCCTCCGCTGATAGCGGTGCCGTTCTGGCAGGAACTGCGGCGTCGTGACTTCCAACTGATCGAGGTACCCGATGAAGAAATCGCCACCATGGGTCCCAACGTGCTGGCAACCTCTCCCGGTCAGTGCATCATGCTGGAAGGCAATCCTGTCACGAAGCGTAGATTAGAAGATGCAGGTTGCTATGTACGTACCTATCGCGGCAACGAAATCTCGCTCAAAGCCGAGGGCGGGGCGACCTGCTTGACACGGCCTATTTTGCGGGATGAGGAGTGACATAGACGGCATAGATAAAGATGAGGTAAGCCCATTCAGGGCCGCAGGTGCGCTGGTAGCATCTGCGA
This sequence comes from Ktedonobacteraceae bacterium, assembly GCA_035716105.1. Lineage (GTDB taxonomy): Bacteria > Chloroflexota > Ktedonobacteria > Ktedonobacterales > Ktedonobacteraceae > CADDYT01. Next base: position 1,948 of record DASTKE010000191.1, read on the forward strand.
CCCTATTCACTCAAAGGCAATCACCGCGCCTCTGTAAGCATCATCTCGCGAAGAAGGCGGCACGCACGTTCGGGTCTACCAGAAAGTGACAACTCCCCTTGCGTCAACGCAGGGGCTTCTCAGGAAACGCTGAGCCTACTGGCTTACGTTGGCTCCTGAAGGCAGTGTCCCCGCCTTGAGAATATTCTGAGCGGCGTTCACATCCCGATCTGCTATATAGCCACAGAAAGGACAGAGATGGGTCCGAACCGACAGGGATTTCTGCACCAGTTCGCCACATTGGAAACATTTCTGTGTCGTGAAACGCGGGTTCACTCGTATTACCCTGTGTCCAGCGTTCTCAGCTTTGGCAGAGAGAATATCGAGAAACGCGCCCCACGAAGCATCCATGATGGACTTCGCGAGATGATGATTTTTGACCATCCCATCAATGTTCAAGTCTTCAACGGCTATCGTCTGATAGCGTTCGGCATACGGCTTTGCCACTTTGAAATGGAAGTCTCGACGCTGCCGTTTGATTTTCAAGTGCGTCAAGGCAACAGAACGACTGGCCTTGCGTCGTCGTTTGCTTCCCTTCTTGCGGCGGGCCTTCATGCGTTCTTTGCGCCTGAGAACCTGTTGAGAAGTGCGATAGAAACGAGGGTTCTCAACAGTATTGCCTTCGCTATCGGTGAGAAAGCTCTTGAGGCCAACGTCAATACCGATGGAAGGATGCTCACATGTCGACAGGGCTACGCGCCAGTAGCCAGCAGACGCATGTAGATTAGGAAGTCCAGTTTTTACTTGAAGTGAACATTCCTCTCAACATTGGCTCGAGATCGGTGCAGATGCGTGGACGCCACTCGGCATTGCAGATTCACATGAACGACTGAATGCATGCACTACTCCTTGCATCTGGCAAACGATCCAGACAGCGCAACTTACTTGACAGTGATGCTCTTACCCGTCATACTAGCAAACGAAGCGTTTCTATCCATCATCAAGTAGGTTGTTCTTTCCCGCCAGGCTAGCTGTGGAGGTGCACTCATGCCAGAAGAGAGAAGGCTCGTGACCATCCTCTTTGCTGACGTGACTGGTTCGACAGAACTGGGTGAAATCCTCGATCCCGAAGATGTTCGCACCTTGATGGGCCGCTACTACGCCCACGCCCAACGTGTCATTCAAGAGCACGGTGGGACCCTCGAGAAGTTCATCGGGGATGCCGTCATGGCGCTCTTTGGCCTGCCTCGAGCGCATGGCAATGACGCGGAACGAGCGCTGGCAGCTGCCCTGGCGATGCGCGAAGCTGTCGCCACCGATCCGCTCCTTGGGGGGCGGTTGCTGCTCAGGATGGGCGTCAACACGGGCGAAGTCGTGGCAACGAGCGACCAGGCGTCTGGCGATTTCCTGGTGACGGGAGACGCGGTGAACGTGGCTGTCCGTTTGCAACAGGCGGCTGGTCCAGGCGAGATAGTGGTAGGAGGGCGAACGGCCACAGCAGCCCAGAACGCCTTCCTCTTTGGCGAGGCGCGTCTCATCGAAGTCAAGGGCAAGCGCGAGCCTCTGCGCGTGTTTTCTCTCGTCGAGATGCGAGCAACACGGCTCATTGGTCGGCCACCACTCATTGGTCGGCGGCAAGATCTGCTGCAATTGGATCTCTTGCGGATGCGGACCCTGGAGGAACGGCGGCCACAGCTGGTCTCAATTGTGGCCCCAGCAGGCACGGGCAAGACACGGCTCCTGGAGGAATTTCTTGCCCAGCTTGATGCGGCAGACGGGTTCCAGGTGGCGACAGCACGCTGCCCCCCTTACGGTCAAACGTTGACCTACTGGCCACTGCGTGACCTCCTGACTGACCTGCTAGGAGGAGAGATTGGTAAGCAACTGGTTGCTGATGCCTTTATCCGAGGCGGACAGACAGCCGAAGACGCAGCACGTCTCGCCGATCTCGTGCTGGCAACCCTTGGCATCGAACGCGAAGGGGCGATTGACCGTGAGAGTATCTTCGCGGCCTGGCGGCTGCTCGTCGAGATCCTTGTACACCAAACTCCACGCATCGTCGTCTTTGAGGACTTGCACTGGGCAAGCGAGAGCTTGTTGGACCTGGTGGAGCACCTCATGCACCTCCGCACACAGGCTTCCCTTCTGATACTCGTCCTGAGTCGACCGGAGTTGCTGGATCGCCGTCCGAGGTGGGGTGGAGGAAGGCGGAACTTCACCTCACTCGCCTTGGAACCGCTCTCCAATGCTCAGACAGGGGAACTGGTTGAGCGCCTGACGACGAACGACGGGGGACTGCAGGAGACCATCCGCGAGCGCATCGTGCAGCGTTCCGGCGGGAATCCCTTCTTCGCCATTGAGTTGGTGCGGGGGCTCACCGAGCGTGGCCTGGCGGCAGGGAACGTGACCACAAGCGAGGTATTGCCCGATACGGTCTACGAAGCGATGCTCGCGCGCCTCGACCTGCTCCCAGCAGGGGAGCGGGCCGTGCTGCTGGCGGCTTCCGTAGTGGGGCGTTACTTCCGTGCGGCAACGTTACACGTGGTGCTCGACACCTTGGAGCCAACCGAGCTGGAGTCAACGCTGGATGGGCTGCTCGCGCGGGATCTCATCGTGCCTGATGGGAGCAGGAGGTTCATGTTTCGCCATATCTTGATCCGCGACGTAGCCTACGGAACGCTTTCCCGGGCGGAACGGGTGCGCTTGCATAGCAAGATGGCTGCGTGGATCGAGATGTCTGCAGGTGATCGGTTGGATGAGTTCACAGAAATGATTGCCTACCACTACCGGGAGGCCGTCGTGCTGGCGCGCCAGTCAGCGATCCCTCTAGAGTTGCCCATCGATCCCTCCCGTGCCGTCCACTACCTCGAACGGGCGGGTCTGCTCGCCGGCCGTTCCGGTGCGTTTGCCGAGGCGCGGGCCTACCTGCAAAGTGCCATTACCCTTGCGCCAGTGGAAGAACATCTGCGACTCTATGAGCAACTCGGAGACGCTATTCCCAATAGCAACTCGGCAATTGACGCCTATCGCAAGGCACGAGAATGCTGGCTCAGAACAACGGGACAGGATCCACCGGTCGGGATGCGGTTACTCCGTAAGTTGCTCATCGAATCCCTGCGCTTGCACCCCTGGGCGACCGATACAGCGCTAAGCAAGAAGGAGTTGGCCGAGCTGCTCACCGAGGCACAGCGCCTGGCAGAGGCGGTGGGCAATGAAGACGAACGCTGGCGGGTCCGCATCGCCGACCTCCTCTGGCTGTACTGGCGCGGTGATCTCACTCCAGAAGAGGTGAACGCGGGACGGGGCGTGGCTATGGCTGCAGCGGCGTATTTCGAAGCCCGAGAAAATTGGGCCGCTTTAAGCGAGGCATTGGATGCTTACACCTTTCTGTCCTGGATGGTCGACGCCTGGGACGACGCGCTGGCGGCATCAAGACGCCGACTGGGCATCCCCGAACTCCCTGCGATGGAACGCGGGGATACCGTGTACAGGATGGCTGGGACCTACTTCTGCCGCGGCAACTATGCCCGTTGTAGCCAGATTGTGCGCGAGGCATTGGAGCAGCTTCGAGCAGGCGAACCGGTGGTGCATCTCCTGGAAGCGGTAGTGCGGGCTACCTATGCCCTCTACCTCAGTGGGCATTGGTCCGAGATGAGTGACTTCATGCCCACACTTGAAGAGATGTGGGAACAGGTCCAGTACGACGCGAGTAAAGCCTTTTTTTTGGCAGTAGGTGGCTATCTGTCAGGTGGCTATCTTGCTGTGCTCAGCATAGCCCTGGCACGCGAGGACCGTGCGGTCGCCGACGCCGCGGCCTCAGTGATTGAACGAGGTTTCCCGATCAGGAACACCAACGCACGTGCGTTGCTCGTAGCCCTCTGCGAGGAGGACCCAAACAAGATTAGCTGCGATCCCTCGAGCGAGGAGCTTTGGGATCAGACCGACATCCCCACCCTCATGTTCTTGAGCGAACATGGGATACACGCCCCACAGGCACTCATCAAACGACTGCTCTCCAGGCTCTCCTGGTACTCCTGGTGGTGGAATAACGTAGTGAGTCGGTGCGTTGAAATCGCCCAGGCGTTGTTAGTCGAAGACCATGGACGGCTTGCAACGGCCATCGATGAGGCGGAAACCCACGGCCTGATCCCGCACGCAGCTCGCATGCGCATCGTGCTCGCACAGCGGACGAGTGATCAAACACAGCTCGAACGTGCCCGACCAGTGCTTGAGCGCCTCGGCGATCGTCGCTCTCTTCGTCGGTTAGAAGAGATAGCCGCAACTCTTGATGAGAGAGGCCGGGAAGAACCGGGTGAGGGGTAGCAATCAGGAGGAGATGTTTGCCGGTACTTCCGTTCTCCTTGGCTTGCCGCTGTGCTATGATCCGTGCTGTGAAGTGGATGGATGAGGTCGAAGAGGAGAAAAGACAGAAAGTCGTTCACGAGGGAAAAAGATGGACAAAGAGCAGCACTGCGCCGCGAAAGCTCAACTGGTGGCCCAGATGCAGGCGGGTAGGTCCTGGCAAGCGGCAGCAGCAACTGCTGGGATGCAGATCAGTCAGTCGACAGCCTACCGACTGCTCCAAGTCGTGCGAATACGAGGTGAGGCCGCCTTACAAGATGGACGGCAGGGTCATCGAAGCCGAGCAGCGTGGGGAGGCTCGAACCTTCCTAGAAGCATATTGTCGGGAAGCTCCTCAGACACCGAGTTCCGTACTCCAGGCACTACTTCATGAACGTTTTGCTCTCCGAGTGAGTGTCAGTCAGATCAACCGTGTTCGGGCCGCACTCGGGGGAAGCCTCCGCCCCAAGAGTCAGGAACAGGGGAAAAAACGGGAGTAAAAGAAGCTCCTTCACAGCAAGCAGAGTGGCAGGAGGGAGCAGGCAGCCTCTTGTTGACTTTCTGCTGCTCAGCAGACGGATTTGCTTCCTCGCGTGGAGACGGCCCTCTCGCCACGCATGCTGACGACAGCTCCGTCGCTGCGCCTTGCGCGCCTCCAGCCTACGACCCTCCGCAGTCAGTTACTCACCCTACTCTTTCTGGAAGCAGTAGGACTGCGAAGAACCTGGGACGCGACGCGGGCTACACGGGCGATGCCCTGGCGTTCCTCACCGGTCGCCCTCGCGCCTACGGGTATCGTCACACTGAGCGATTCCTGGCGGAGTTGGCTCAAGTGGAGGCAGATGACACGCTGACAGAAGTGTTGGCAAGGTGGACCTCCGACCTCTGGAAAGCACGCCTGCGCGTAGTAGGTAGTCCTGTTCCTGTCTTCTACATCGATGAGCACCGCAAAGCCGTCTATGCTGATCACCTGATTCCGCGCGGGTTAGTAGGGCGGCAAGGAAAAGTGCTCGGCTGTCGCGCTCTGGTGGTGTTGCACGATCAAGAAGGCCATCCGCTGTTCGTGACCACGCATCGAGGCGACCAGCATGTAACCATGGGACTACCAGCCATCATCACCCGCTACGAACTGGCCGCGGACTTGCAGAGCCTGAAGCGAGTGGTAGTGGACCGCGAAGGCATGGCCGCTGAGTTTTTAGCAACATTGGCAAGCGAAGGACGCACGGTAGTGACGGTTTTGCGAACGGATCAGTACAGCGGGTTGGAGTCGTTTCGAGTTTGTTCTCTTGCAAGATACAGCATGTTAAACGTCACCCTCGAAAAAAAGTCACGCGGCTTTTCACCCCATTTTTAGTGATTTCAGCTTACACTTGTGGGGCAGTTGGGGCATTTGACTGATCATTTGTTGCGGCGGGTGGATTTTCACGGCCAGCGACCGCGTGCTTAAGAAGGAACATATTAGGAAGGGAAACAGTACTGCGCTCGCCAGCTTCGTCGACGATCTCTAAGGTGGTATATGCGCCAGATATGGAGACAAGCCTCCCCGTGTAGGTATCAACGGAGAGCGTTTGACCGGTTTGGAAGTTTTGCCTCACGTAGTAACCTGCAATCACGTTGCGCGCTGATTCGCGAGAGCCGAAGGCAAAGGTCAGAGCGATAGCCAGGCCAGCGGCGGCAACAATAATCGTGAAACTAGTTGTCAGGATGGTTGTATCAACGCCCAGCGTGGAGATAGCCAGCACGACGACAAAGGCGACAATAGCATATTCGATGATCTTGCCGAGCGCTTTGCCATAGGTAATATTCACGTTCTCGGCCAAAGCCGCAATCGTATCACCGAGAAAACGGCCCAGCATCGAGCCAAAAATGAGCAACAAGGCGGCACTGATAGCCCTGGGGATGAACGTCAGGACGCTTTGCAACAACGTGGCGACGGCGGTCAAGCCCATTAACCGCACAGCTTCGATAGCAAAACTAAGGATCAGAAAAAAGAAGACAATCTGTACCAGGATTTCGGGCAGCGGTGCTCGTATGCCCAGGCTCCTCAAGGCATTATTGATACCAGCACGCTCCGTCAGTTGCTCCAGACGAATCTGACGAAAGATAAAACGCAAAATCCAGCGAATGATCACACAGATCAGGTATCCGATAATCAGGATAATCAAACCATTGATGAAGCGAGGAATGAAGTTAATAAGATCGGTATAAATCCTGTAGAGAGAGTCAAGCACCGGCTGAAAGTTCATTACAATTCCTCCTGATTAAGATGATAGAAATAGTGGTCAGCCGCGGTCAACTCGGCTGGATCATGCCCCTGCCGTTTCTGACCCTTGACGGCTTGAGCGTGATGCATAACTGGGATCGAGCAACCCCCCTAGAAGATTGAGCAGTTCCACCAGCCATACCCCAAAAGCCTTTGATGACAAATCAAGAAGTTCCAAACCACTGTGTTGCCTCTTAATTTGCGCCATCAACCTCGCCTCGAATCCAGCCGGAACCCGTAGTTCAGGGTGCTCAGCCTGGAGCGCAACTAACAGAGCGCGAATCTGGCTGGCAATCTCAAATTCGCGCTGGCAATCGGGGCATTCTACGAGCGCGGCTTCAGCCTCGGCTCGCACTTCTGGTGAGAGCGTGCCATCAACAAGGTCAGGTATCAATTGGGATAATTCTTCGCAAGTCACAGTATCATTCCCCCATTGCTCTCAATGTACCTTTGCCAGAACACACTCCACCAGAGTAGACCACTCTTACTTCCCCTTCACCTTGTTGTTGGCAACAACAGAAGAGGTCATATATCGTCCGCAGAAACGTCCAAAAATCTCCTGGAAAGCCAGGCGAGCACGATGAATACGCATTTTCACCGCGCTCAGACCAACATCCAATAATCTGGCAATCTCATCATAGCTTTGACCATCTAAATCGCGCAGTAGTAGAAGACGGGCCTGCTCCCGGTCCAATTTACGCAATACCCGATTGATGCATTCTCGCAATTCCGATTGGATCGCACGCTCTTCTGGACTCATCGACGTTGATGGCTGATTGAGCAGTTGCTCCTCCTCCTCAGTGCCGGGCGTTTGGGTTTTGTTACTATGAGCAAAAGTAATGGTACTGGGATGGCGTTTTTTCTTATCAATGGCATCTAGCGCGCAATTCGTGGCTATACGAAAGAGCCAGCTTGAAAAGGATGCCTGTTGCTCGAACTTCTTCAAACCATTGTAGACCTTAATAAAGACCTCCTGGCTGAGATCCTCCGCCTCTTCCCTGTCACAAACAATGCGGTACACGATACTGTAAACACGATTCATGTATCGCTGCACCAGCATTTCATAGCTGCGCGTATTGCCTGGCAACTCTGCCTTGCACCGCGTAACGAGTTCCTCGTCAGACAGCGTCAACATTCTACCCACCCTCTCATTCGCTACAGTAAGGACTGAGGCGGCAACCATGCTTGCGCCTCATTATACTCCAATTCTCTAGCTTGTCTAGCCTGAGTTTATCCTGAAA
>DASTKE010000192.1:0-8610 GCA_035716105.1 Ktedonobacteraceae bacterium
CGGCTGAGCGCCTGCAAGCCGCGCAGGGCTGTGGCGTCACTGGCAGAGACATAGGTGGCGCGCCCGCTCTCTTTGAGGTAGCTGTGTTCCGGGCCGACGCCGGGATAATCGAGACCGGCGGAGATGCTTTGCGTGTCCAGCACCTGCCCATCCTCGTTTTGCAGCAGATAGCTCAAGGCTCCATGCAGCACGCCCGGTCGACCGGCACTCAGAGTGGCGGCGTGCTGTCCCGCCTCCATGCTGGCACCACCCGCCTCGACGCCGAGCAGTTGCACCTCTGGCACGTCAGCAAAGGGGTAGAAGATGCCGATAGAGTTGCTGCCGCCGCCTACGCAAGCGATGACCATATCTGGCAACTGTCCCTCCTGGGCCAGGATTTGCTGTCGCGCCTCGCTGCCGATCACGGATTGGAAGTCGCGCACTATGCGTGGGTAGGGATGCGGCCCGACTGCCGAACCGATCAGATAAAAGGTCGTTTCCACGTTCGTCACCCAGTCGCGGATGGCCTCGTTGATGGCATCCTTCAGGGTGCGGCTGCCGCTGTTGACGGAGCGCACCTCGGCCCCGAGCAGCTTCATGCGGAAGACGTTGAGCGACTGGCGCTGGATATCCAGTTCGCCCATGTAGACGATGCATTCGAGGCCGAGCATGGCGCAGACCGTTGCAGTGGCGACGCCGTGCTGTCCCGCGCCCGTCTCGGCGATGATGCGCTGCTTGCCCATGCGCTTCGCCAGCAAGCCCTGTCCCAGCGCGTTGTTGATCTTGTGCGCGCCCGTGTGCGCCAGGTCTTCACGCTTGAGATAGACCCTGACTCCGGGCGCGACCAGTGCCGAGAAGCGCGGCACATAATGAAGCGTCGTTGGACGACCCACGAAGCTGTGCAACTGTGCTTGTAACTCTGTTTGGAAGGCGGCATCATTGCGTGCCTCCTCGTAAGCGCTCTCCAGTTCCGCAAGCGCCACCATCAGGCTTTCGGGAACGAATTTCCCGCCGAAGGCCCCGAAGCGGCCCCGCTCGTCGGGGTAGAGATCGTGCTGGTAGCCCGTTTGTTGTTGTATTTGCATGAGTGTGTTGCTCTTTTCAGTTGGCGGGCGCTATGAATCGCACCCCTACAATTTGACGGTTCGTACTTGTTCGATGAATGCGCGGATCTTTGTTGTGTCTTTCTGTTTGCTGGTTTCGACACCGCTGCTGACATCGACGCCCCAGGGATGAACCTGGGCGATGGCCTGTGCGACGTTTTCCGGCGTCAGGCCACCAGCCAGCAGAATGGGCAGCGATTGGGCAACGTTGCGGGCCAGGCTCCAATCGTGGGGAATGCCAGTACCACCCCAGCTTGTCGATGGCGTGTCGAGTAGGATGCGCCATGCAGCCTCCTGATAGGCTTTGATTTTACCTGCATCCTCTGCGCCCCTCATTGGAATGGCTTTGATAACCGGGCGCTGGATGCGCTGGCAAAACTCCGGTGTTTCGTTGCCATGCAGTTGTACGAAGTGCAACCCCACCTGTTCCGCGATATCGTTGATGATAGCGGCCTCTTCGTTGACGAAAACACCCACTAGATCAGGCGTGGCTTTTCCATGACGGTTGGAAGCGGCATGGTGTGCGTTGGTTTGCACCAGCGTGCCTGCCTGTTCCGGTGAGAGATAGCGCTGGCTCGGCGGGTAGAAGACGAAGCCGAGCATATCCGCACCGGCGTCGATAGCCGCGCTGAGATGTTCTTCTGTACGCAGGCCACAGATTTTGACCTGCGTGCTTTCGTTTGCTCCCTGAAGCAGCATACGCATCTGCGCCGGTACATCTTGCGAGACGACCAGGGATTCGCCGACGAGCATGGCCTGCACATCGTAGCGTGACAGCCAGCGGGCATCGGCTGCGTCATGAATGCCGCTTTCGGCCACGATGACGCGATCTGCTGGCAGCAGACGGCGCAGGTCGCGGATCAGATACGGGTTCATCTCGAATGTGATAAGGTCGCGGCTGTTGACACCGATAATGCTAGCTCCGGCTGACACGGCGCGCTGCGCTTCCTCGATGCTATGCGTCTCTACCAGGCAGTGCATCCCCTGTGTGCGAGCAATGCTCAGCAGGTGGCGCAATTGCCGGTCATCGAGCAGAGCGCAGATGAGTAGAATAGCGTCCGCGCCCCACGAGCGCGCCTCGTAGACCTGATATTCGTCGAAAATGAAATCTTTACACAGCACCGGCACGCGAACCGCCTGTTTTATGGTTGTCAGATATGCTGGTGAGCCAAGAAAGAAATGTGGTTCGGTCAGTACGGAAATGGTCGCAGCGCCGTTTGCCTCGTAGGTGCGAGCCAGTTCCACCGGGTCGAGGTGCGGGGCCAGGATCCCCTTTGAGGGAGAGGCACGCTTCACCTCGGCAATCAGGCGCACGATGTGTTGTGCCTGTCCCGATTGGTCTGCTTCAGGACGTAATGCGGTCAGCAGGTCGCGTGGTGGTGGCTGCATGGCGGCGAGGCGCTGTACTTCCGCCAGCGAGCGTTCGCGTTGGCGCTGTGCCAGGTCGTCGCGGGTCTGTGTAACGATGCGTTCGAGAAACATGATGTGTATCCTCAGTTGGCGCAAGCGCGGGAACAGTCGACGGCGTCGACGAGTTTGCGCCTGGCTTTGCCCTCGCGCAGCGTTGCCTGCGCGAGCTTGACACCCTCGGTCAGAGAACCGACTTGCTCGTTTGCCAGCAGGGCGGCTCCCGCGTTCAGACAGAGCATATCGGCGGCGGGGCCATTGCCCTCGCCGTTGAGCAGGGTGCGCAGCAGCACAGCGTTCTGGGCCGGGTCGCCGCCCTGGAATGGCTGCTTATCTGCTATGGTCGTCAGGCCGACATCTTCGGGTGTGATGGTATATTCGCGCAGTTCCTGGCCATGGCGCACCTCGCAGATGCGCGTAGGAGCGCTGAGCGAACATTCATCGATGCCATCCTCGCCGTGAATGATGAGGGCGTGCTGGCAGCCGAGGTGCAGCAAGACCTCGCCCATTTTGCGCAGTAGCGAGCCATCGGCCACGCCGAGCACCTGATAGGGTGTGTGAGCCGGGTTCGTCAAGGGGCCGAGGATGTTGAAGACGGTGCGAATGCCGATTTCGCGGCGCGTCGGGCCAACGTGTTTCATGGCTGGATGATAGGTGGGTGCGAACATAAAGCCGAAACCAACCTCTTTCACGCACAGGGCTACCTGTTCCGGGCCGAGATCGATACGCGCTCCCAGAGCTTCCAGCACATCGGCACTGCCGCAGCGACTGGTGGCGGAGCGGTTGCCGTGTTTGGCGATGTGCGCGCCTGCTGCGGCGGCGAGAATACCCGCCGCCGTTGAAACGTTAAACGTTCCCGAACCATCGCCGCCTGTGCCGCAGGTGTCCATCGCCTGGGTTGCGATGCCATCGTCGAGATGAACCTGCACGGCTTTCTCACGCATCACCCGTGCCAGTCCGGCGATCTCCTGCACGGTCTCGCCGCCGGGACGCAGGCGCAGCGCGGTCAGGAATGCGCCCATCTGCGCCGGAGTTGCTGTTCCGGTCATGATCTCTTCCATCACTGCGGCGGCTTCTTGCTCGTCGAGCGTTGCCCCTGCCGCGACATGTACGATTGCTTCACGAATCATGCGAGCCTCCTTTTGCTCAGGAAATTGCGTAACAAGTCTTTGCCAACGGGTGTCATGATGGATTCCGGGTGGAACTGCACGCCTTCGATGGGGTACGTGCAGTGCCGAAGACCCATAATCAGTCCGTCCGAGGTTTCGGCGGTAATCTCCAGTTCAGCCGGGAGGGTTGCGCGCTCGACTATGAGGCTGTGATAACGGTTCGCTTCAAAGGGGGCAGGAAGGTTTTGAAACACTCCTTGCCCGGAATGATACATTAGCGTGGTCTTGCCATGCATCGGCTCCGGCGCTCGCACGACGCGCCCGCCGTAGACTTGCCCGATAGCCTGATGACCCAGGCAAACCCCCAGCGTAGGGGTGGATGGGCCAAATGCCTCGATGATCTGGCAAGAAAGCCCGGCCTCGTCAGGTGTGCATGGCCCCGGTGAGACGACGATGTGGTCAGGCTGCATGGCCGCAATCTCATCTAATGTGATAGCATCATTGCGCCTCACCTGTACCTCGGTGCCTAACTCTGCCAGGTACTGATACAGATTATAGGTAAAGCTATCGTAATTATCGATCAGTAACAACATTTCGGCCTCTCTATTGATGATGTATGGGTATCCCTACATTTCATCCATCGACATGTAGGGATACCCCTCGTGGGTACCCGGTTTGTGTTCTCTTTGTTCTGCCGCGAGCAACTCGGCCTCATCCAGCGCTCGCAGCAGCGCCCTGGCTTTGTTGAGGCTTTCCTGGTATTCCGCGCCTGGGTCGGAGTCGGCCACGACGCCGCCACCGGCCTGGATATAGGCCCGTCCATCGCGAATGACCATTGTGCGCAGGGCAATGGCCGTGTCGAGATTGCCGGAATGGCTGAAGTAGCCGATGGCCCCGGCATAGACGCCGCGCTGCGTCTGCTCTAGCTCGCTGATGATCTCCATAGCGCGGATTTTGGGCGCGCCCGTGACGGTGCCTGCTGGAAAACCGGCACGCAGGGCATCGTAGGGCGTGACATCCGGGCGCAGCTTGCCTGTCACATTGGAGACCAGGTGCATGACGTGCGAGTAGCGCTCAACCTCCATGAATTCGTTGACCTGCACACTGCCCGGTGTACAGACGCGCCCCACATCGTTACGCGCCAGGTCAAGCAGCATCACATGCTCGGCGCGCTCTTTAGGATCGTTGCGCAGTTCCTCCTCAAATTGCGCGTCACTTTGCTGGTCTGCTCCGCGTGGCCGTGTACCCGCGATAGGATGAATGGTCATCTCGTCATCCTCAACACGCACCAGCAATTCAGGGGAGGCTCCGACGATGTGGAAGTCGTCCAGATCGAGGTAGAACATGTAGGGTGAGGGATTGATGGCGCGCAAGGCGCGGTAGACGGTGAATGGCGCGGCATTGACGTGACGAATGAGACGCTGTGACGGCACGACCTGGAAGGCATCGCCCGCCCGGATGTAATCGATAGAGCGCCGCACCATTGTTTCAAACTCCTCGCGGGTGCGGTTGGAGACCACTTTCAAGGCGTTTTTGTCGTCAATGGGCGCTGGCTCTTCTGGTAGGCGCACGGGCTGGCGCAGTCGCTGCTGTACATCATCAAGGGTCATGAGCGCACGCCGGTATTCGCTGGCGAGGTCGGGGGCGTCAAGGTGCAGGTGGGTAATGATGCGCAGGCGGTGTTTCAGGTGGTCAAACACCAGCATGGTTTCTGTGAAACTGAAGACGGCCAGGGGCAGTCCAATCTCGTTGTGTTGCGGGACGGGCAGATGCTCGAAGCGCGCCACCGTTTCATAGGCCAGGTAGCCGACCGCGCCGCCATGAAAGCGCGGCAGGGCATCGTGCGAGAGGCTGGCAGGCGCAACCAACCGGTACTGGCCCAACTCGGCCTCGATCAGTTCCAGTGGATCGTAGCAGTCAACCTCCTCGGTTGTATGTCCATCGCTCTGACGGATGGTATGGAGAAGCATCTTCTTGCCGGTGTGAATCATCACCAGGTAGGGGTCGATGCCAATGAAGGAGTAGCGGGCGATGCGCTCGCCGCCCTCCACGCTTTCCAGCAGGAAACTGTACGCGCCGCGAGCGGTTTTGCAGTAGGCCGAGACGGGCGTTTCCATATCGGCCCGGATGTCGCGGTAGAGTGGCAGCAAAGGATGCTTGCCATCGCTATTCTGCGTCACACTGTCCCGCAGTTGTTGGATCTCATTGAATGTTGGATAGTTCATAGTTCCACCTACTTTCGTGTGTTGTGTGGGGATGGTTGCGGGACAACCCGCAACCATCCCCGAACGCTATCCAAGACCAACTACTTCTTTGACGTAGTTCAGCGTGTTGGCCGCGATTGGGCGCACCTCGTCGGCTCCCTGCTTGAGGATAGCCTCAAGCGTGGGCAGGTCGTTGATCAGTTCGTAGTAGCGTTGCTGGATGGGTGCCAGCGTCGCCACCAGCCGATCAGTGAGGGCAGCCTTGAAATCGCCGTAGCCCTTGCCCGCGAACTCCGCCTCGATAGCCTGCTGCGACTGACCAGTGAGCAACTGGTAGATGGTCAGCAGGTTGGTGATGCCGGGCCGGTTCTCATCGAACGTTACTAAGCGCTCCGAATCGGTCGTGGCGCGGGCAATCTTCTTTTTGATGGTTTTCGCATCGTCCAGCAGATTGATGCGCGAGAACGGATTGGCATCGCTCTTGCTCATCTTTTTCGTTGGCTCGTCAAGCGACATGATGCGAGCGCCAACATCGCGGATCAGCGCGTCAGGAATGGTGAACACCGGCTGACCGTAGTGCGCGTTGAAACGCTGCGCGAGGTCGCGTGTGAACTCGATATGCTGTCGCTGGTCTTCACCGACCGGAACGGCGTCCGTGTGATAGAGCAAGATGTCGCAGGCCATCAAGACGGGGTAGCAGTAGAGGCCGGTACTGACCGTCTCAGGGTTCTCGCCCGCCTTCGTCTTGAACTGCGTCATGCGGTTCAGCCACCCCATCGGCGTGAAACACTCCATGATCCAGCTCATTTCAGCGTGTTCATGGACATGCGACTGGATGAAAAACTTGCAATAACGCGGGTCGAGACCGCAGGCCAGGTAAAGCGCCGCCAACTGGCGCGTTGAATCATGCAGCTCTTGCGGGCTGATGGGCAGCGTAATGGCGTGCAGGTCGACGATACAGAAAATGTTGTCGAACTCCGCCTGGTGTTCGACCCAGTTGCGAATAGCCCCCAGGTAGTTGCCCAGGTGAATGTTCCCCGTCGGCTGAACGCCGGAGAACGTCCGTTTCTTCACCGGAGTGTTCGTGTTTACTTGCACGATTTCGGTTTCAGCATTCATATGAATTGACATCCTTGCGCCTCCTAACAAAACAAACATTGAGATGTATAAGCCATAAAAAAACGCCACTCTTCCCGCGAAGGGACGAGAGGCGTAATGCTTTCGTGGTGCCACCCTGATTCAGATTATCGACTGCTACAAAGAGAGCAGATAATCCCTTATTGCCGGATACGATTTACACGTCATCACTCTGAATGTAGATGATATCCTGTCCCCGGTAACGGCGGACATACCGCAGGAGTCCTACTAATCCTGTTACTACAGGATGTTCGCTCCTTAGCTCCCAGGCCCATTCTATGACTCGCTGGTATCGGTTCCCACCATTCCCGACTCTCTGCACCCGGCTGAGGCCATATACTCTTCCTGTTCGTAGCTTTCGCGTATTCTGTTTTGTCTACAAACAGTATACTGGTGATTTGCGGTTGTGTCAAGTGCAGTGCATTGTTGCATTGTTGAGCAAAAGGGATGATTTCATTCACTCGACTTGGTACAGTTGACGTTGACACCGGCCAACAGAGAAGGTATCGTGTTGCCATTGAAGAAATGCACGCACTAAATGGGAGTAACACATACCTATGTCCTGGACGCCGCTGGCCAAGCGCTTCGCCGATCTTCCGCTAATTCTATCAGGGCCTCTCTTGCGACGGGTCGAGCGGGAGTCTGTCACCGTCTGGCTTGCTTTGAAGGAGCCGTGTACGGTCACGCTGCGCGTGTATGCCAGAAATGAGGCGGGCGAGCTTGTTGAGCAGTGTGAAGGCACGCGACAGAGCATCCGGCTGGGAGACCGCCTGCATATTGTCGCAGTGACCGCGCACACCGGAGCCGAAGCACTGCAATGGGGTGGGCTGTACTACTACAACCTGTTCTTTCAAACTGGCGATGTTGGTGTTCATGCTGATACGCCAGTTCCCGCTACTGCCGCTCACCTCGGCACACCGGGTGTGCTCATCGCTGATCTTGCCGGGGCTGATGATCTCCACCGGCTGGTTTATCCAGGCCAGCCGCTGCCGAGTTTTATGCTGCCGCCGGAGGATATTAACCTGCTCAGAATTGTGCATGGCTCCTGCCGCAAGCCGCATGGCGTCGGCAGCGAAATGCTTTCTGCCCTCGATACACTGCTCGAATCGGCGGTACGGCAGGGGAGGCAGCGTCCCCAGCAGCTTTTCCTCACCGGAGATCAGATCTACGCCGATGATGTGGCGACGCCGCTGCTGTTTGCGCTGATCGACGCTGGCGGTTTCTTACTGGCTGGAAACAGGGAAGAAGTCTTGCCAGGCGTAGATGTTCCCGCTTGTGACCTGGCACCAGGGACACGTGGAGATATCATACGCTACAGGGCGCTGTTTACCACCACAACGCCGCGCAATCAACTGATGGCACTGGCTGAATACGCGGCTATGTACCTGTTTGCCTGGTCAGATATTGCATGGCCTGCTGATCTCCCCGGCATCGAGGAACTATGGGATGCCTATCCAAAGACCCGTCCACACCGTGACGACCAGGAACAGGCGCGAGACGAGTACGCGGCCCAGCTTGAACAGCTTGCCGGATTCCGTTCCACGCTGCCACAGGTGCGGCGCGCCTTAGCCAATATCGCCACCTATACCATTTGCGATGACCACGAAATTACCGACGACTGGTTCCTTGATGGATTATGGTGCCAGCGGGTGCTGGCTGGCCCGTTGGGAC
>DASTKE010000193.1:0-10887 GCA_035716105.1 Ktedonobacteraceae bacterium
CTGTCGTGGACGCGGGCGAGCACAAGGCATCGCCCCTACGGACTTCCGGTTTCCCCTTAAAGGACGGAGAACCGTTCTGCTTTCTGAGGTGTTTTACTTTACCCCTTTCACCTGCTTAATCACCAGAGTGCCAAAACCGAAGTAGAGGATGGTCACGGCGAAGAGCACGGTGTAGCCGAAGTGGTTGGGGAAGCCGCGCAGGAGTTGCAGGATCACGCCGCCGATGGTGATGCCGATCACCTGCGGCAGAATGCCCATGGCCGACCAGATGCCCAGATACTTGCCAGCCTCGTCTGTCGGCGGCAGCACGTCAGCGGTCAAGGCCCAGTCGACGCTGGTGTAGGCTCCATAGCCGATGCCGAAGAAGGCTCCGGCGAGCAGTGCCCCGTACTGGTTCTGGAAGAGAATGAAGACGATACAGACAACCGTCATCACCGCGCCGGAGAGGTAGACCAGCCCCTTGCGCCCATAGTGATCTGATATCCAGCCTGCAACGAGCGAGGTGGGCAGGGCGAGCAGCAGCAGGACGGGCAAGAAGAGCACGCCGGAAAACTGTTCGCCGGAGAAGGGCGAGTTGAAAATGATGGTCTTCACGCCCCGTCCGCCGAGCACGTCATCGAAGTAGTATTGCAGGAAGTAGAACACGCCCCAGATGCCCATCATAATTAACAGGCGGGCCAGCAGCACCCAGGAGAGGTCGGGGTATTGCGATGGCTTGAACAGGAATTTCTTCAACACCGGCATAATCTGTACCGTTGCGCCTTCGCCCGGCGGCAGTGGTGTCTCTTTGACGGTGATGATGGTATAAGCCACGAAAATGATCTGCACCACCGCGATGAGCAGGAAAATCTGCACAATCTCGTTGCGATAGATGGGCAGGGGATCATTCTTGTTGACGATGATGCCCGCGACGACCGAGCCGACCGCCGTACCAAGCAGGGTGAAGAGACCATTGAAGCCTGCCGTGACGCCGCGCTGGTGCTGCGGCACGTTGTCCGCGATAATAGCGCTCCAGGGAGAGTTTGCCAGGTTGTTCGTGAATTGCAGCAGCAGGAAGAGCACGATGAAGGTCAGCAGTAGCTCGGTAGACGAGAACCAGGAGGGTGCAAAGGCGAACAGCACCAGAACGATCACGTTGAAGATTGTGCCAATAATCATGAAGGGGCGGCGACGACCCATGCGAAAGGTGGCGTAATCGGAGATGGCCCCCACCAGTGGATTGACGACGACGGCCACCAGCGTCCCCCAGATCACGACGAGGGCCAGATTGATGTCTTTGTTGGCATCACCCAGGAACTTGACCACCATGCTGGGAAGCACGATGGCCAGCAGCGCCTGCCAGTGAAAATTGTTGGCAAGCCAGAACACGTTGATATTGACCTGGTCGAAGAGGGAAACGTGCCGCTGCTCTGCGGCATCGGGAGGGCTAACGGCAACATTGCCAGGGTTATCGGATACTTCCATGAGTGAACCCCTCTCTGAAACACCGGGACGTTGTGTTTTCATGCCTGAAATGCGTGCAGGCTTGCGCTCTATTATACTGATGGGATGCGGTTATGACAAGTGAATTCTGTTCCGAACAGTAACTATTCAGGTGGTCTCGAAAGGCTTAGAAAGCAGGAGAAAGCGGATGTCCAGCCAGAGCTTGTTCCAAAGCGGTGATCACAGGCAGACCTTGCTTGCGCAGAGTGGAGAGATAGCCTCGGATGCGGCAAAAGGCTTGAGCGCCAGGCAAGCTGCGCAAGCCCCCAGAGACTTTCTGCTGCACTTTGACCATCCGGATATCTCGCTCGGCCTGACTATTATCAAAAGGCACGCCAAAGTCGTGCAAGAAGCGAAGAACCTGGTCCTCATACTTCATCAGGCGATCGAGCAAATTGTGCGCTGGACTCTGTTTCTTTCGGCCCCTCTTTGGAGGTCCCGTCTCCGCTTGCTGGGGCAACTGAGCGTGGGCCTCAAGCAGCAGGTGGCGATAGCGAGTGCGAAACGCCTGCAATTCTTCTGGCGAGAAGCAAGCTCTGCCACTGTGGCGAGCTTGCTGGACGGCCTCCTTCATTTCCAGGAGCAAGGCTTTCATCTGCGTGGCCCATTGCTGACCCATCACCTCCTCCACAAAGGTCAAGTCGCGCAGATGATGGGCATTGCAGAGGGCATAAAGACAGTCGTAGCCTTGATAGCTAGCCAAACCATCATGGACGCTGACTCCGCGAAATCCCTTGAGCAGACCAATGGCATCCAACGCCTTGCGACCGCGTTGAGCATGCAGCCCATAATGGGTCAACGAGGCCGTGCAGGCCACATGCATCCAGAAGCGTTTGCCCACCACAAACAAACTGGTTTCATCTTGATGCATCAGCTTCCCCTGACGCAGGGATGTCGCGTCTGCTCTTCAATGGGCTTGAGGGACTCGCCACAGCGCTCGACCAGCGCTTTGAGGGTTCCCACCGTCATGCTGGGTCCAATCAGATCTTGGATCGTTTCGCAGGCCCGTTCATAAGGCAAGAGTTGCTGCTGCACCAAAGAGACAGCCAGAGCGCCCAAGGCCGGACCATACTGCACCGGAGCCTGCACTCCTTACGGAAAAGAGGCGCTGGTGACCTGCTGACAGCGCGGACAGCATTTGGCTTGAGCCTGATGCTCCCAGACGATCAGCTGTTTGGGCGGCACATCAAGCACTTGACGCCGCTGGAGTTGCACAACAGCTTGCCCACGCAGATCGGCTTGACAGAACTGACAAATCGAGACCTCATGCACGACGATCTGATCAGGGGTTGGCGAGAGAAACAAGGTGTTGCCCTCATGTCCTGGCTGAGCACCCGCCTTCTTCTCGCTTTTCTGGCGCAGCGATTTGGGTCGACGATGAAAGCGATCAGAGGAAGGGGGCAAGTGACTGTTGTGGCTGTCTTTGGCCAAGCGACTCTCCAACTGCTTCACCTGGTTGCTCAGTTGCTCCACCTGCTCTTTGAGCGGCAGCAATTGGGCGACCAGAGCTTGCAGCGTGGCCTTTTCTTCTCGAAGCACTCGGTTTTCTTCCTGAAGTCGTTGCAGGTCGTCTTGCATCATAGGCATACTCTACTGTTTTCCTGCCCATTTGGCAAGGGGTCGAGATGACCTGAATAGTTACCGATTTCCGAGAAAATCGGTACGCTATCAGTTAATTATCGATTTGCTCACTTGACCTGAACAACATGCTCTGTTAGAATAACCTGTACTAGAAATATCATAGATATTCGGCTCTAGTTCAAATGCTTTTGTAAGTTGGTCCCGATTTATTAAAAAGAGAAAGCACAGAAGACATGGAAGTGGAGCAGTTAAAATCCTTTCTCTAGCCTAAAACATTGTACCAACTATTATTAAGAAAGCCTGAGGACCCGAAATGAGCGAGATTCGCGATTACCAGGTTGACCACCTTTTGCTGCTCGTCGGCTCCAACCCGTTACCAAATGCAGTGGCTGGCAAGCTGCTCACCGTCCAGGGCGGCAAGATCAGCCTCATTCACTCGAAGGACGGTTCCGATCTCGCCGGGAGATTAGCAGCATGGTTTCGGAACGCAGGTTATGTAGATATTGGCCTTAAGCAGGTTGAGGAGTCGGATGCAGCTTCAGTTCGCCGAGAGGTATCCAGGGCGATTGAGGAATACGAACAAGCCTACACCGAAACAAATCAGACGCATACGGCTCGGGTAGGCCTCAACTATACGGGCGGCACCAAAGTGATGTCGACCCATGCCTATCGTACTCTGGAGCAGTGGGCCAGTGTTCACAAGAGGGAGGCAGTTTTTAGCTATCTCGATGCACGCACACTACACATCCGTTTTGAACAAATCACTGGTTGGCCTCCTATCTCATTCTATGTTGGTCTAGAACTCGATATGAGCATCCGCGATTTGCTCAAGTTGCATAACTGGGAACTCACAAAAGAGCCTATTACGGTGCCGGGACTGCCAGAGAGCGCTGCGGCTTTGCTCGCTATCCATAGTAATGCCGCTAATGCCAGGATATGGACCGAGTGGCTGCATAATGATCTTTTCCCAATTGCCAGAAAACGAGTTGCTATCCGTCCTCCTTTCTGGGTCTTCCAATCAGGTAAAGAGTTACAGGGACAATATAATGTGGAGCAGCCAGCGCCTAACGACCAGTGGAAAAGCAAGTCAAAGTTGCGAGGTCAAGCAATCTCATGGCCCAATCTGCCAGTGTTGAGAGAAACCATGAGTAAAGAGCTTGGACAAGGCGGTGCCGAGAATCTCGATCTGACGACGGCGACGGGGCTGAACCGCTGCAAGGATGAAGTAGAGTTCTGCAAGTGGTTGAGCGGCATCTGGCTGGAGTACGCTGTACTGTCTGCGCTACAACATTGCGCGCAGGAGTTACATCTCAACGATTACTGCATGGATCTCAGGCCGAGAGTTCTGGACAGTGAGGAGAAGGGGGAGCTATTCCAATTCGATGTCGTTGCGATACGGGGTTACCAGCTTTTCGCCTTTTCATGCACTACAGGGAGCGCAAAAGAGAACGGCGGCAGAGCGCGTCTGAAGCACAGGCTATTCGAAGCCTATGTACGAACACGACAGATGGGAGGCGACGAGGCATGTGTTGCCCTCGTATGCTGTATGAATCAGGAGGAGGCTGATAGATTGGAGGATGAGATGCGCCGCGATATTAGCCCGGAGGGACGCATCCGAGTCTTCGGTCGCGAGCATCTGGTAAACCTTACCGGGCATATCGAGAACTGGGTGCGTGAGCAGAGCAAGGAGGAATGAACATGTGGCTCGTCATTGTCGATACAATGCAGATACAGCCATATATTTTCGGGAGTAACCGCCTGCGCGAGAACGTCGGCGCATCTTATCTTGTCGACGCCGCAACCGGAGACTGGGCATTTGAAGCAGTGAAAAATGCTGTATCCGGAGAGACCAACATCGGAGACGGCGATAAGCTGATAGATGATGCCTGGATCGAAAATGGTCTGGATGCTGAGGTGTTGTATGCAGGTGGCGGCAATTTTGTTGTGTTGTTCCGTGACGAAAGCAAGGCCAGACAGTTTAATTTCAACCTTTCACAACGTGTTTTGCTAGAAGCTCCTGGTCTACAACTGGGGATCGCCGGGCAGGAGGTGGACTGGTATGAGGATGTTCTTTGTGTCAGGCTCGACGAGGTCTTTCATATGCTGGCTGTCCAGAAGAGAAAGCATGTCTGGTCGGCTCCCCTGCTGGGACTAAGCGTGACGGCGTCGTGCAGATCGACCGGCTTACCGGCTAATGGAATGATTCGGGGTATTCATGGCGAGCCCGGCTATCTAGCATCCAACGAGATACTGGCTAAGGTTGCTGTTGCCTGGCCGCAGCAAAACAGGCCGAGTCTGGCGGATCAACGGCTGCAAAAGGTTATCGAGCTGCCGGCAGGATATAGTTACCCCGCCGATTTTGAGGACATGGGTGCTACGGCAGGTGAATACAGCCATATCGCCATCGTACATGCAGACGGCAACGGTATGGGCCAGCGCATGCGTGAGATCGGCGCTCCTTATGAAAAAAGGGGCCAAAACCGCGCTTTTGTGCTGGCTGTGAGAAAGTTCTCAATCAGTGTACAGGAGGCATCAAAGCAGGCTCTCAAGGCTGTACTCGACAGGCTCACGAGAGCTATCGATAAGAGCGGTACGTCCATTGTTTATGAACCGAATCCTGATATGTTGATCCAGATTAAGCTGAAGAGTGGAAAGAACGGCTACTATGTTCCCTTTCGACCGATCGTCTTTGGCGGTGATGATATAACCTTTGTCTGCGATGGCCGATTGGGTCTGTCACTGGCTACAGCATATTTACGAGCGTTTGAGCGGCAAACCGTTCGTGCTGGCCTGGGGAAAGATGACAGAGGACTGACAGCCTGCGCCGGTGTCGCCATCGTGAAGAGCCACTATCCCTTTGCCCGCGCCTACGCATTGGCCGAAGAGTTGAGCAAATCGGCTAAATCCTATCGCACAAAGGAGAAGATTGTTGGCTCCTGTCTCGACTGGCATTTCGCCTTGAGTGGCCTGGGTGGTTCAATAACGGAGATTCGTGACCGCGAATATAAAGTAGGCACGGGCGACTGGTTGACCTTGCGCCCTGTTACCCTGACTACCACCCTCGAACACCCTGAACGTGCATGGCCGGTAGTTTCAGCAGGGATCAAAGCTTTTCAGAAGGAGGAATGGGCGGGACGCCGCAACAAGATCAAGGCGTTGCGCGATGCCCTGCGCGAAGGTCCGGCTGCAGTGAAGCATTTCATAACAGCGTTCAACAACGAAGCCGATCTGCCACAGGTATTGCCTGGGATAGGAGGCTGGCCATCGACAGGGTGGCATGGTAAGTACTGTGGATATTTCGATGCAACCGAGTTAGTAGACTGGTTCATACCACTGGAAGGAGAGGCCGATGCAACGCCTGCAAATGGGCATGCGTCTTGAAAGCGACGCCACGTTCGGGCGGGGTGAGGGTCTGGCGGGGCTGGTGGATGAGGAGGTGGAATACGACGTTGCGACTGGGCTGCCGTTCGTGCGTGGTCGCACACTGAAGGGTCTGCTGGTAGAAGAATGCGCCAATCTGTTGTTCGCCTTGCAGATGGCGGCTTCGCCCTCGCTGCCCAGGCTTAAAGTGGCGGCAGAACGGCTCTTCGGACGTCCTGGTAGTGGCTTGCAGAGCGCGGCCTTGCTGCATGTCGGTCCGGCGCTTTTGCCTGAGCAACTGCGGAATGCGGTTCGCTACGAAATAGATCGCGGCCAACTGATGCCCGCTGACGTACTGGAGTCATTAACCGCGATTCGTCGTCAGACAGCTATTGACGAGGTGAGCGCTGCACCAGAGAAGGGTAGTTTGCGCTCGATGCGCGTTGTGCTACGTCAGACTAACTTCCGGGCCTGGCTCGACTTCGCGAGCGACCCAGGAGAGGATGATCTGGCTTTGTTGGTTGCCTGCACACTCAGTGTGCGACGTGGTGGCATAGGCCGCAACCGTGGACGAGGCAGGTTGAGCCTGCAATTGCTGGATGAGCAAGGTGCGGGTACCATCACTACGCCGTACTTCGAACACTTTAAACAACTACTGCTGGAGAGAGGGCAGGGATGAAAGTCATTCATTATCGTATTCACCTGCTGGAGCCGACTCTAGTCACTTCTCTGCAAGGTGATCCCAACAGTGGAGTGGCATTCGATTACTTGCCGAGCAGTGCTCTGCGCGGTATGTTGATCGGCAAGTATCTCAACTCGAAGTCGTCTCATACCAGTGATGCCAGTGACCCCACGCTGCAACGTCTTTTCTTCGATGGTACTACCCGTTACCTCAATGGCTATCCACTGGACGCTTACAATCACCCCAGCCTACCGGTACCAGCCTCCTGGCAGCACGCAAAGGGTGAGGAAGGCAAGATTTTTGATTTCGCCGTCGAGCCACAGGATGACAGTCAGCAATGGCAATCGATCTCAGCATCGTTCTACACACAATCCAACAACACCGTGCGGTTGATTCGACCGGCACGCAACATTGCTGTGCATACTCAGCGCACCGCACGGTTTGGTCGCGCCATGCCGCAATATCGTCCGTCAGAAAACGGGCAGCCGGATGAGAGGCTCACCAGCTGGCTCGACGAGGATGAAATCCCTGGCGCGGTGTATCGCTACGATGCGCTGGCCGCCGGACAGACATTTGAGGCAACCATCATCTGTGACAATGATGACGACGAGCCAACACTACGAGCCTTACTTGGGGGTTATGTGACGCTCGGCGGTTCGCGCAGTGGCGGCTATGGACAGGCCAGTATCAGTCTGATAGACGACGATAACGCGGAGCGGGGCGCGTCCGAGGATGACGAGGAGCCACCGGAGGGTAAATTGATCGTCACGCTGCAAAGCGATGTTCTGCTGCGCGATGGGAGTGGCCAGTTTGCCGTTGATCCCGAACTTTTACGCCGCGTGTTAAGCAGGTATTTAAGAGTGGAACTGGAACTCGAAGATGCTTTCCTGAAGGCCGAGGTGATTGGCGGTTTCAACCGCAAATGGGGGTTGCCACTGCCACAGACGCTCGCGGTACGTATGGGCAGTGTACTGGTCTTTAAAGCTCCTGATGAGTATGACCCTACGCTGCTGGATAATCTGGAAGTACGTGGTATCGGCGAACGTCGTGCCGAAGGCTTTGGTCGCCTCGCCTTCAATCGACAGCGTGCGGAAGAGCTTACAGTGGATTCCACACGAAAGAGCCGTGGCCTGGCTCATTTTACCTTCAGTGAAGGGGAGGCACACACACTCGCCAGGCTGATGGTTGATCGCATGCTCAGGCAACATTTGGACGAATGGCTGCTGGCAGCGGCCAACGAGATAAAGATAGCGAATCCGCCGTCCAATGCGCAGATTTCGCGCCTCCGTGGCGCGGTGCTTGAGGAAATTCGCAAAGCGACGCCGGACACTGTCAGGATATGCCGCTATATCGACAGTATTGAGGCGAGAAGCAGCGCCCGCCGTCAGTTTGAACGTAGCACCGTCGATGGAAAACCCCTGCTCCGCTGGCTCAAAGATCAGCTCCAGTGCAGACGCGAGGGTGCCTGGGCGATGGCCGACAATGATTGGAAAGCCCTGCTGCGTATAGGCGGGGTTGAGATTGGTGCCAGGATTGGTGACGTGAAAGCGGAAATACACGATGGTTTGCGCCTGGAATACGTCCTGCGGCTCATAGACCTTGTGCTGGCACATGCGGCCAAACAACAACGAGAGGAGAATTAGCCATGCCCAAACCTTCATGGTCCGGTGATGTATCGCGCAGAATCGTGCGGCGCATTGTGGTTGAGGGTGATCTCGTCCTGCAAACGCCTGCGCACTTCGGCAATGGCGACGGCGATAACCTGGTCGACATGCCCCTGCTGACCGACCCTCTGGATGGCAAGACGCCTCTGCTGACCGGTGCATCGATTGCAGGAGCCTTACGAGGCTATTTGCGTGAGCGCGAACAGGGCTTTCGAGGGAAAATTGATACAAAAGGAAATGCCAATGCAAAACAGCCCGGATTGGCCAGCATACTCCTTTTCGGCAGCAGTAAGAGCTATGATTATGGCGAACAGAGTTCGCTGATTGTTGAGGATGCACATGGAAAGGATGCGGCCATTGAGTTGCGCGACGGGGTGCGTCTCGCGGGAAAGAGCCACACGAGTGCCGAGGATGCGTTGTTCTCTCTTGAGATGTGGGAGGCTGGCACAACATTTCCCCTCCGTTTCGAGCTGATTGTGCGCCAGCGCGATAATGTGTCTACGCTTAAGCAGGCGCTGGCTACGGCGCTGGCCGGTTTCGCCGATGGCAGCATCACCATCGGTGCGCGCAAGCGGCGTGGTTATGGTCAGGTGAGCGTCACCGGGTGGCGCATCAAAGAATACGACTTGTCCGATCCTGCGCAACTGCTCGACTGGATTGAGAACGGCACTCAAGCGTTGAGCGTTGCCACCAATCCAGATATTGCGCGGGCGACCGGCGTTAGCGAGTTGATAGCTGATCGACGCCACGCTTTCCGCCTCAAGGCTGATTTCTGGCTGGATGGATCGTTGCTTATTCGCTCTGGAAGCGGACCGGACATCGAACAGGCGGGCTCTGATGACAGCGAAATCCAGCGACCTGACACCATGCATCTGCATTCGAGGCGACCAGCATCATCGCCTGGAGAGAAACGCATACGCAGGCCGGTTTTATCCGGTACCAGTCTGACCGGCGCGTTGCGTGCCAGATCCCTCAAGATCGCCCGCCTGATTGCTCCAGCCACCGAAGCAGGTGAAAAGACTGCCCGCAAGTTGGTTGATGACATATTCGGAGCCGATATGGATATCGCCGAAAAACCTATTGGCAGCCGTGTGCATGTCTACGAGCATATTGTGAATGGTGTCGAAAACATGTCTGTACAAAACCGCGTGAGCATCGACCGTTTCACCGGTGGCACACGCGACGGAGCTTTATTCAACGAGCAGCCACTATTCGGCGGCAGGCAATCGCTTGTCACTGTGGATCTGCAACTTGCGAATCCACAAGAATACGAGATTGGCCTTCTGCTCTTGCTCTTGAAAGACCTGTGGACCGGAGACCTACCCCTGGGCGGTGAGATTTCCATTGGTCGCGGTCGGCTAGGTGGCAAGGATTGCCACCTGGAGTACCAGAACGGCCAGGTGCAAACCTGGGATCTGTTCGCGGATGCCAACGGGCTGAGAATGGCGGCAGGAACACCTCAGACTTTGGAACTGTATGTCGCCAGTCTACATATATATCTAGCCGGGAGCAAGTCATAATGATGCGGAAGATCAACGACACTACGGCAACATGCAAAGTTGTAGAAATGGACGGCTTTGCGAGTAGGCCGAAAGAATGGCTGTCCGAGCAGATGCGTACTCACAAACTGACATACCTGCTCGCCCACTCCGAGGTTGGGGTAATTTGGGGCAGGCTCGACGATAAGGAGTTGATTACCTCGCACGACGCAGCGCCTCAATACTCTCCACCTTTGCAGGTGGAGACGCTCCAGATGGTCCGGCTCTTCTCGCGTGCAGGAGAGTTGCTTATCTGGCGCAATGAAGACGGCGAATGGTGGGGTCGGCTCATCGCTGAGGTCACAGATCCCAACACTACTACAGATGAGCAGGCGAGTCAACCGAATACCGAACCTGCACAGCCTGCCTCTACAGGTCAATGGACCGGGGCTTTTGACGAACAACAGATATTGTTGGGTACAAAGAAAGTACGCTTAGACAAAGGCTTCTACCTCATGAGTGAGGGTTCACAAGAACTCTTTCATGTTGTTCCGCTTTACCCAGGAGAAGTTGACGAGCAAAATCGCACTCTGAGACTCTTAGTTCGCCACTATTTGAAGGCAGATGATTACGGCGTCCT
>DASTKE010000194.1:0-10646 GCA_035716105.1 Ktedonobacteraceae bacterium
GGTGCATGGTGTGAGCGCGAGCGCTCACACCATGCACCTTTTTCCTGTCGGTAATACTTATGCTTCCATGTAGCGGTTGGTGCTGGGCAGGCGGCGGTCGCGGCCAAAGGCTCGCGTGGTGATCTTGACGCCGGGAGGGGCCTGGCGGCGCTTGTATTCGCTGGTGTCCACCAGGCGCATCACGCGCTCGACGACCTGGCGCGGAAAGCCCATCGCCAGCATCTCTTCAAAGCTGCGATCCTCCTCGACGTAGGCGCGCAGGATGGGGTCGAGCACGTCGTAGGGCGGCAGACTATCCACGTCCTTCTGCTCCGGGCGCAGCTCTGCCGATGGTGGCTTCTCGATTACCGACTGCGGAATAACCGGCTTCTCGCCGACCGTGTTGCGGTAGATTGAAAGCTCATAGACGAGCGTCTTGAGCACGTCTTTCAGGACGGAGAAGCCGCCGGCCATATCGCCATAGAGTGTGCTATAGCCGGTCGCCATCTCCGATTTGTTGCCTGTAGTCAGCACAATGGGGCCAAGCTTGTTGGAGACCGCCATCAGAATGTTGCCGCGAATGCGTGCTTGCAGGTTTTCCGCCGCCAGCCCTGGATCGCCCTCGCCAAGCGCGGGTTGCAGCATCTTCAGCGAGGCGCGGAACGTCTCCTCAATGGGAATGGTCTGCATGGTGATGCCCAGGTTCTCCGCCAGTTCCTGCGCGTCGGTCTTGCTGCCGGAAGAAGAATAGCCGGAGGGCATCGAGATGCCCAGCACGTTCTCCGCTCCCAGCGCGTCGACGGCGATAGCGGCTGTCAGCGAGGAGTCGATGCCGCCGGAGAGGCCGATGACCACCTTCTTGAAGCCGTTCTTGCGCACATAGTCGCCTGTTCCCAGCACGAGCGCCGAGTAGATTTCCTGCAGGCGCGTCATTTGCGGCTCGACGCGCTGCGGCGCTCCCAGCAGCACCTGCTTGCTTGACGTTGTCGGGTTGGGCGTGCTGTACGCTCCGGTGGCAATCGCTGCCTGGCGATAGGCATGATGCTCTTCCTGCCGCACCTGAGCCGCGGATTCGACTGCATTGCTCTCGTCCTCGTCAGTCACTGTGATGATGGGAACGTCATTTGGTGAGACCTGCAAGCGCTGCTGGCGGCTGCGCGGGTCGTGCAGTCGTCCACGGAAGACGGAAGCGATATCCAGATCGACAATCAGCATATCCTCCTCGAACTGTTTGCCGCGAGCGAGCAGCGTTCCCTGCTCGTTAAAGACCATGCTGCCGCCGTCGAAGACCAGTTCATCCTGTCCGCCCACCAGGTTCAGGTAGGCGACGATCACGCCGTTGTCTGCCGCACGGGTTGCCAGCATCTCCTGGCGGAAATCGCCCTTTCCGGCATAGTAGGGCGAGCCATTGATGTTGAGGATCACCTCGGCCCCGGCAACAGCCTGCAGCGTCATCGGCCCCGTCGGATACCAGATATCCTCGCAGATGTTGACGCCGACATGCGCGCCGTTGATGAGAAAGATGGGGGCCTGACGACCGGCCTCAAAGTAGCGGTTCTCATCGAAGACGCCGTAGTTGGGCAGGTAATGTTTGTGATACACGCCACATAGCTTGCCCTCGGAGATGACCGCCGCCGCGTTATAGATGTCGTGGTCGCGATCCACAAAGCCAATCACGGAGGTCAGCCCCGGCAGTTCGCGGCTCTGCTCAACCAGTTCGTCCAACTTGCGCAAATTGTCGTCCACGAAGCCGGGTTTGAGCAGCAGGTCTTCGGGAGGATAGCCTGTCAGCGCCAGTTCAGGCACGCAGACGATATGTGCTCCTGCCTCGTGCGCCTGTCGCATAGCCGTTAAAATCTTTTGTGTGTTGCCCTCCAGATCGCCCACCATCACGTTGATCTGCGCCAGCGCAACACGCAGCGGTCGAATATTCATCATTGTGTATCCTTTAATCGTTTTCTGGTTTCATACTTGACGTTGCCGTATATCCCCAGGGGACACTCCCACATTGTACAATGTGGGAGTGTCCCCTGGGGATATACGGCCCATGTAGCTCGACCCTTGACGAAACGGGCTAGACGCACTACTCTAAACAGTGCAACAGGTAGTTATGAGCATTCCTCGCCGCAGGCGGCGAGCAGTCTAGATAATGAGGAGCACTCTGTTCTCATGGAAATGCAGGCATTTATCGTATTTGTGATCCCATTCGCCATCGTCGCCTATCTCGCGTGCTTGCTGTTCACCCAGCCATCAAGGGGAGTATTACTGGCCTCCCTGCTCAGTGGTCTTGTTATGAGCATTCTCAATGCGCTGGTCGACCTGCTGGCCTACGCGCTCCACTGGTGGCATTACTCGCTGGACGGGCTGACCTTTCACCTGCCCTTGCCCTTCTATATCGGGGTATTCCTGTTCTTTGGCTCGGTTGCCTTGCTCTTGATCTGGCGTTTTCGCACGGGGCGCTACGCCTGGATTAGCCGCGTCCTGCTGATTGTCACCCCCTTGCTCGGCTTTGCACGCGATCTTGGCTCGGCCATTGATGGTACCAGTTACTTGCGCTGGGATAGTCCACTGGCTGGCCCCATCGATCTGGTAATGTGGCTGATTATGTTCTACGCCGGCTACTGGCTTTTCAAGCAGTTCGCCCCGGCCCGCGAAGCTATCGTAGCTCCGTAGCACAGCGAGACATATAGCATGAACGACGAAGAGTACGAACAATACGCACGATCTGACGAAGACTTCGAGGTCGAGATGGTTGACCTGGATGCCCTTGATGAGCTTGACGAATCTGACGAGCCTGTCAAGGGCGAGGCCGGATATGAAACTCCTTGTGGTGCTGCGCAAGCGGCAGCTATGTTGTCTCAAACCTCGCGCTCGTCCCTTCAAGCGGTTGTGTCTGTGCGCGTATCGCTGCGCTCGCGACTCTCGCGGCGGCAGCGCGTTTTCCGGCTGGCGTATACCGTGGGCGCTGCAATGGTGGCGCTGCTCGCGCTCGTACTGGCCTCTTCGCCGACGCAGAGTGTGTTGTCTACTCTCTTTCGGCCCGCGATGCCTCAGCATGGGCCAACTACCATAACGAGTTCAAAAAATACTACCTTCTTTCTTCAGGCCAGTCCTTCGTGGGGCAAGGCTTACCTGGACACGCATCCCCTTTCGCAACTCGTGGCAAACGACATTGCGCCAGTGGTGCTGGCGAAAGGGCACCATACCTTTACCTGGGTGGCCGCGCCTTTTTTGCCGCAGAGTTGTACTATCTCCGTTCCTCGCGGCAAACTGGATACCTGTTTCTCTATGCCCGTGGACTCCAATTCAGGTACGGCCATCTCGAAAATCGTCTTCTCCGAGTCGCTGGCATCTCTTCCCGAACCGGCGCTTTCCGCACTGCTGGGGACGGCGCAGGCGGCTCTGGACAGGCAGATATCGACTGAGACTGTGCGTCCGGGCGAACGGTACGTGGACGTGACGAAGCCGGGCATGATGGCCGTTGCCACGCAGCCCTTGCGAGCAACCCTGCGTTTTGAACTGACGACCACCTTGAACGGAGAACAGCCCACCTGCCTGTTCATAGGCCAGCAGTGCGGTTTCCAGGTCTCGGACTGCCGCGAACTGTGTACCATCCCGCAGGATATTCAGCCCGCGCTGCCGGGTTGGAATGTGGTGGCACCGGTTCGCGCCGTGTGGGATTATGCCACGCTGGATGGACGGCTGATCGCGCAGGGGCAGCCGGATGAGCTTTCCGGCGACTTCAACTCTGAAACGCTGGTCTCCATGCAGATCGAGCGCGACGGGGCCAACGGGGCTGGCTGGCGTGTCTCGGTTGGTGGCACGGGACAGCCATTCAGCGATGACCTCTCCTGTTCGATAGCGGAGGATGGGCTTGGGCCGTTCCTGGATATCGGACGTGTTGGAACGCCGCACGGCTCGTTCAGTATAAGCTTCGCCTCTGACCCTTCGCTGGCGACCGGCTGTGTCGCGGTCGTGATTCTGGAATCGAATACGACCACTCCTACAGCAAACCCCCAGTTGGCCGCTTACTGCTTCTATCGTTTTGGCCTCTGGCTCGCCGTCAACCAGATCGCCCACCAGTTTTGGCCCACCATGCCGCAGGCCAACGCCTACGAACGCTCCCTCGCCCACACCATCATGGCAGCAGCATAATGAACTTTCACGAATGAATGCGGACACACGATGAATGTAGACGCATGACGAACGTAGGGGCGCGATTGATCGCGCCCGAAGCCAGGAGCGTAGCAACTGGCTTCCGTGTCAGCTTCTGGCGCCGGCGCGATCAATCGCGCCCCTACGTTAAGGGGTATAATAGAAGCGAGCAATCATTTTTGAGAGTGTGAACATGGGAAAGACTGGCGGTCGCCAGTCTTTCCCATGTTCACACTCTCCCTGACAGGGGGAAAACAGATGGCGCAATTATCGGGTGAGGAGCTGGTGAAACGTCTTAACAGCACTCGCCAGGGAACGGTATGGGAGGCGCTGGATATTACCGTTATCACAGCCGAGAAGGATCTCGTGGTGGCGACGATGCCGATTGGCCCTGCACAGCGCCAGCAGGGCGGCTATTTACATGGCGGCGTCTCCGTCGTGCTGGCGGAGTCCGTGGCCTCGCTCGGTACAGCGCTGAATATTGACATGGAGAGGCAGGCCACCTTCGGGCTGGAGATCAACGCCAACCACCTGCGACCAAAGCGCGAAGGACATTTGACCGCTGTTGCCACGCCCATTCATCGCGGTCGTACCACCCATGTCTGGGATATCCGCATCAGCGTTGACATCCTCCCACGGCTGAAGCCGTGGGATTCCCACCCCTCACGAGTTGGGTTCCTGCTTCAACGAGGCTTGCCAGCCCGTGCTTTCGCACGCCCTGGTCTTACAGCCTCTCCACAGGCAGCCACCGCAAGCCCTGCGGCCAAAATGTTCTTTGCAGCGTTGATGTCTCGATCATGGGCCGTTGCACATTCAGGACAGACCCAAAATCGAACATCCAGATCAAGGAAGTCAAGGATATGCCCACACTGGTGACAGCGTTTGGAAGAGGGGTAGAACTTATCGATCTTGACCAGGGTCCGCCCGTACCAGGTGGCCTTGTATTCCAACTGGCGGACAAACTCGCCCCATCCCGCATCGCCGATGGCTTTGGCAAGGGTGTGGTTCTTGACCATCTGCTTGACCTGCAAACTCTCCACGCATACAACCTGGTTCTCGCGTATGATCTTGGTGGAGAGTTTGTGTTGATAATCTCTTCTTCTATCAGCAATCCGTTTATGCAGGCGAGCCACCTTGAGTCTCGCCTTCGCACGGTTCTTCGAGCCTTTTTGCTTCTTGGCTTTGCGCCGCTCGGCTCGTGCCAGCTTCTGTTCCTCTTGTGCGAAGAAGCGGCGGTTGCCGTGGCTGTATCCATTGCTTTCCACGACCATGCTCTTAATTCCCAGGTCAAGGCCAACCATTGCATTGACAACAGGCAAAGGCTTGATCTCTTCTTCTATCAGGAAAGAGACAAAGTAGCGATTGGCACTATCCCTGGTGACGGTGATAGTCGTTGGCTTTGCCCCTTCTGGAAGCGGGCGCGACCAATGGATGTCAAGAGCTTCATCCATCTTGGCAAGGGTGAGTGTCTTCCCATTCCACTTGAAGGCCGAACGGGTGTACTCAGCAGCCTGATCGTTGCGCTTCTTCTTGAACGTGGGGTACGAAGCTCTGCCTTCAAAGAAGTTGCGGAAAGCCGTATCGAGGTGACGCAAGGCTTGTTGGGTGGGAACAGAAGAAACTGCATTGAGCCAGGCATGATCTTCCTGCTGTTTGAGGGTGGTCAAAGCAGAGGACATCTGAGCGTAGTACCAGCGCTCTCCATGCTGATAATACCGATCAGTCCGTTCTCGCAACGCCCAGTTATAGACGTAGCGAACACATCCGAATGTTTTGGCAAGGGTGCGCTTCTGTTCCTCGGTTGGATAGAACCGATATTTGTAGGCTCTCTTCTGTTCCATAGTTTATATTGTAGCGCGTATCATGTGAAAAGTCAACAAGAGAAAGGAGGGCCGCATCAGCGATAAAAATGATAAGCTCATCTGCGTCTCGTGCTGCTTTTCTTTATTTATTTAACTCATCAACCACAGTCTTGATATTTTCAAAGACGTAGTCGGGTTTGTTGGGGAAGGTTTGCAGGTCGGCACGCGAGCTGCGCCCGCTGAGCACCAGCAGGGTATGCGTCCCGGCGGCTTCACCACCCTTGATATCGACATCCAGGCTGTCGCCGATCATGACTGTCTCGTCTGGCGTACTGTGCAAGAGGCGCATGGCCTCTTGCAGCAGCATTGGCTGCGGCTTGCCTACTACTTCGGGCGAGCGGTCGCTGCTGGCCTCGATGGCGGCGACCATCGCGCCGCAGCCGGGGATGAGACCACCAACCACGGGCAGCAAGGGGTCGCGATTGATGGCGATGAAGGCCGCGCCGCCGCGCACGATCTGCACCGCGTGGGTGAGCTTCTTATAGTCAAAGAAACGGTCGAGGCCGACGAGGACGACATCAGCTTGCTGCGCGTCGGGGGACGCGAGCTTGAGGTTGTAATTCCGCACCAGTTCCTGCATGGGCTGCTCGCCGACGAGGTAGACAGTGCCTGCCGGGAAGCGGCGGGCGATGTTCTGTACGGCAGCCTGACCCGCGCCGAGCAGGTGTTGGGCGTCGGTGAAGATGCCCAGCCCTTTCAGCTTTTCCAGAATTTGCCTCTCCGAGGCAAAGGAGTTGTTGGTCAGGAAGAGGTATTTTTTCTGGTGTGCGTCGAGCCAGGCGATAAAGGCTTGCGCCCCCGGCAGCAGTTCGTTGCCCCGGTAGATGACGCCATCCAGATCGATCAAATAGGTTGTGAATGGTAACATGCTGATCCTTTATGGATGCACATAACAAAATTGCATTGGCGATGCCGTGCGGCATCGCCAATGCAATTTTGTTATGTGCATGGTTACTCTCGTAGCAACTGCTCGCGGATGGCGATGATCTCGCGGCGCAGCGTGGTGTCGGTGTTGATGCCGCGATCGATTTTATCGCAGGCGTGCAGGACGGTGCTGTGGTCGCGCCCGCCGAAGAGTTGGCCGATCTCCAGCAGGGAAGCCTGCGTCTCCTGGCGAATCAGGTACATGGCGATCTGGCGCGGCATAACGATGTGCTTATCGCGCTGCTTGCCGCACATTGCGTCGAGCGAGAGGTGGTAGTATTCCGCGACGGCCTGGGCGATCTGGCGGCTGTTCATGCGCGTTTCCCGGTTATCGTTCTCCAGCGTGGCCATGGCGGCGCGGGCTACGTCCATCGTCAACTCGGTGCGATGCAGTTGCTGGTAGGCAATCAGGCGGTTGAGGCAGCCTTCCAGTTCGCGAATGTTGGTCTGCACGCGCCCGGCGATGTAGGAGATGATGTCGTCGGGAACGTGATAGCCGAGCAGATCGGCCTTGACGCGCAGGATCGCCATGCGCGTTTCCAGGTCGGGCGGCTGGATATCCGCGATCAGTCCCCACTCGAAGCGCGAACGCAGGCGCTCTTCCAGGCTGACAATGGCCTTTGGTGGGCGATCACTACAGATTACAATCTGCTTGCTCATTTCGTACAGGCTGTTGAAGGTGTGGAAGAACTCCTCTTCCGTCGACTCCTTGCCCGCGATGAACTGGATATCGTCGACCAGCAGGATATCGACCGAGCGATACTTGGCGCGGAACTCCTCGGTGGTGCGATAGCGAATAGCATTGATGATTTCGTTGGTGAACTGTTCCGAGGAGACGTAGAGCACCGCCAGCCCGGTCAGTACGCCCTGATGGCCAATGGCGTGCAACAGGTGCGTCTTGCCCAGTCCCACGCCGCCGTAGAGGAAGAGTGGGTTATAGGACTCGCCAGGCGCTTCCGCCACTGCCAGCGAGGCGGCATGAGCGAGGCGATTGCTGTTGCCGACGATGAACGCATCGAAGGTGTAGCGGGAATTGAGCCGATTATGCATTAAGATATTGGCTCGCTGTTCGTTGTCCCAGTCTTCCAGCGCGTCCATGCCCTGTATGCCTCCATATCCCGCGTAGTGGGGATGTTGTACCGCTGGTCTCGCGGGCGGCGCTTCATAGTCGGAATAGCCGTTGGTCTGGATGTTGGCCGGGGACGCGCCAGCGGGGTAGTCTTCATGTCCGTTGGCTTCTTCGTGCAGCACGAGTCCCTCCTCGACGCCGTTGTGGGTGATGGCGATATTCACCGGCTGGCCCGTGACATCGGTCAGGACATCTTCGATAGAGCGTCGCCAGCGAGTATTGATGACATCACGGGCAAAGTCATTCGGCACCTGTAATGTAAAATAGATGAGCTGCTCGGAGTCGGATGGTGCCGCCGCATCAATGTCGTCTGCCCCGATATAGGGAGCATTGATTAAATGGGCGGAACGAAGCCACTCCTTGCACACCGCGTCAGGAGTGACGGGCGCGGTTTCCAGGCGTTCGAGCGTCGTTCGCCAGATGGTTGCTGCATTCACAGGAGTCCTCCCAGGCGTCAGGCTTCAATGAGGGCGATGCATTCAATTTCGACTCGTGCCTTGCGTGGCAGCTCTGCCACCGCGACTGTCGAGCGCGCAGGCATACTCTGACCAAAGTAGCTGGCATAGACGGTGTTCATCGCCTGGAAATCAGCCATGTCGGTGAGAAATACGGTTGTTTTGATGACGTGGGCGAGCGACGTACTGGCGCTTGCCAGCACGGCTTGCAGGTTTTGCAGCACACGATGGGTCTGCGTCTCCACATCATCCCCCACCAGCTGGCCGCTGGCCGGGTCGAGGGCGATCTGCCCGGACGTGTAGACCAACTGCCCACAGCTAATGGCCTGGCTATAGGGGCCGATAGCAGCCGGAGCCTCTGTCGTTTGAATGTGTGTTCGTTCCATAAGCATATCCCGTGATAACGTAGTATGACGATGATTCAATTAAAAAAACGGAGGGTTACGGTGAATATTGTCCGTACCCCGGTGGAGAAACATGTCCATCCACCCCGGCGGCATAATACCGTGTGTTTCCCTGTCCCGGTGCGATTGGGTGTATTCCCGCGTTCGCACCGCCGCGTGGCAACTCGCGGGCGCAGGTACGCAGCGCTTGCTGCATCTCTGCTGCCGAGGAGAAGCGATCGTCTGGCTCCTTCTCCAATGCTCGTGCGACGATCTGCTCCACAGCTGGCGGGACGTTCGGGTTAAACTGGAACAGGGATGGTGGATTGGTCGATGCGTGCTGCATGGCGATGGAGACTGCCGTTGGTCCGATAAAGGGTGGGCGACCGGCCAGCATCTCGAACATGACCACGCCAAGTGAATAGAGGTCGGAAGAAGCGAGCAGGGTCTCCCCTCGCGCCTGTTCCGGTGAGAGATAATCGGCGGTACCCAACACGATGCCGCTGTTGGTCAGTCCGGCGTCTTCGGCCACGCGCACGATACCAAAATCGGTCAGCTTGACGAGCACCCCGCCAGAGTACAATCCACCAGCGACCGCGCCGCTGCTTACCAGCATAATGTTCTGGGGCTTGATGTCGCGGTGGATATAGCGCCGCTCGTGGGCTACTTGCAGGACAGCGCATACCTGAGCCGCGATCTCGATGGCGTCCTTCGGCTGGAGCTTGCCGCGCTGCGCGATGAGTTGCTTGAGCGTCGGGCCATCGATATACTCCATAACCAGAAAATATTGGTCGGATTCCTCGACGAAATCGTAGATAGTGACAGCGTTGGGGTGGGAGAGGGCAGCGGCGGCGCGAGCCTCGCGCCGGAAGCGTTCAACGGCCCGCGAGTCGTTCTTATCCAGGGATCGCAGCATCTTCACCGCCACTACCCGCTCCACCCACGCATCCCAGGTTTTGAACACGCTGGCCATACCGCCGGTGGCGATATGTTCGAGAATTTTGTAGCGATCAGCAATCTCTCGCCCTTCAAGGTGATGCAACGTTCTTACCTCAACAGCCTGGGAACAATAGCCCACTGTACCAGAACAACAGCAAATATCTCAGGCTAGTATACCATTAACGGGTTACGGCGTCCAGAATGGGCGAGAATCTCCGTCGACTCCTCCCTGCGTCAGTTGTATTGGGCTGCCCTGCATCGCGTACTTGCCGGTCTTGGCGTTGAAGCTCACATTTGCCAGCCAGATATCGAACTCATTGTTGGTATAGGACAGGTATGCTATCTGCTTGCCGTCGGGCGACCAGACGGGTTGGCTGACATATTGCCCTTCCACGATCAGCGATGATTCGGGATACGAGGCCAGCGCAGCCTTCTGCGTCACTGCGCTATTGGGATCAGTAGTCAAGTCGCCGGTTGGCATGGGCATGACATACAACCCCATGTGAGTCGGATCAATGCGCTTGATATAGGCAATCTGGCTGCCAACCGCCGAAAATGCCGGTTGGATGCACTCCACGTTGGCCGGGGTGAGCGCTACTGCCGGGTCGAGTCCAGAACCTTCGACGCCGGGGCTATAGGTGTTCGGATGTTTGGCAATCGCGGTGGAATCTTCCAGGTAGATCTGGATCACCTGGCTGGTACCCGTCTTATCGTAGGTATAGTGGGTATAGATGAGTTCGCTGGGATGGCCCGGGCGATACGAAGGGTCGCGATCACCGCCATCGCCGTAGTCGGCGTAGGCGACCACCTGCGCATTGGC
>DASTKE010000195.1:0-12467 GCA_035716105.1 Ktedonobacteraceae bacterium
TGCGTGGGCAGCACGCCGGTCTTGTTCTTAATGAAGCTGTCGTAGTAATTGAGTGCATCAACGCCTGCTGCGTTGTTGAAGGTGGCCTGCGTGCCATCTTTGTTGAGCATGGTGCCATTGTTAGCCAGCAGGAACGCACCCCAGCGCGAAGCATCTGCTGACAGGCTCATGCCATAGACAGCGCTGCTAGTACCGGCATTCTTAGTCAGCTTGGCGGCATAGTTCTGCATGTCGCTCCAGGTCCAGTTCGGGCTGGGAGCAGAGAGGCCCGCTGCCTGCAACATCTGCTTGTTGTAGAAGACGCCCAGTGAGGCCCAGTCTTTGGGCAGGCCATAGATTTGCCCACCGGTACACGTGAAGGGATTGAGCAGTGCAGGATAGTAGCTGCTAGAGCTTATCTTGTCACGAGCCATGTAGGGTGAGAGGTTGAGCAACTTGCCGGAACTGATGTACGCGCTCGACATATCCGGCGAGAGATAGAAAACATCCGGTACGGTGCCGCTCGCAACGTTGGCACGCATCTTGGTGGGGTAGTCACCAGGAATAGGCGACCAGTTGATGTGGATGTTGGGATGGGCTTGCTCGAAAGCCTTCAGATTCGATTGCACCAGCGCGTCCTCGGCGGGGGTGGAGGTCCAGCCCGAGACGGTCAGCGTTACGGTGCCGCTCTCGGCTGAGGCCGCTGTGGTGTTCGGACTGCTCGGACAATTGATGTAGGCGTTTCCGCTCGCGATCCCTTGCTGGGCAACTCCCCCGGTATTGCTATTACCTGAATTGCCGCTTCCACATCCTGCTAGAAAGAGCATAAAGACGATGAGCAAAGGGGCTAAGTACCGTTTCATCTGTTTCATAATGAATCTCCTGGCTATCGCTCGCCTTGAGAGATAGCAACTGTTGGTCAGAAACGTGAAGATAGATACTACTTTCGTGATACTTGACTACGCTGTCGAAAGACACGGGAACTGCTACAATGGACAATACAATGCCTCCTGTAATAAACACGGTAGAGAATAAGAGCTGGTTTCATAGGATGGTTCGTATTGACTTGCCATGTGTGGTGTCCCTGCGCTATACTCAGAGGGCAGTGTTACATTGTTTTGGCATTCGTTTTGTGGGCTATAGCTTGGAAGAACTGTGTAGCGGACGAGTGCTTTAGAAGGAGTGAACTGCATGCAGAATGGGAGCCATGCCCCCCTGGATGCTGAGATACAAGAGCCAGATTGCGCATTTTGCCAGCGCAATACCATTGCGAATGTGCTGAAAGAGACCTCCAACTTTCTGATAGCTGCCGATCACGCTCCCCTGCTGGAGGGCCATCTTCTCATTATCCCAAAGCAGCACTATAGCTGTTATGGCTCTGTGCCTGCCGATCTGGATGAAGAGTTGGCCGGAGTGAAACGCGAGCTGGAGCAATTTTTCGTTCGCTACTATGCTCCGGTCGTATTCTGGGAACATGGCATTTTCCGGCAGACGGTGTTCCATGCCCATCTGCATTGCTTTCCCTTCGGAGAGATAGAGTACGATCCCTCGCAGAACCTGCACAGTCGCTTTGTACAATCGCAGGATGATGTACGCGCCTGGTTTGCCGCTTATGGGCAGTACTTCTACCTGGAACATGCCCGGCTAGCCGCCCTTTTCGAGCCAGATGTGGAGCGTTACTTACAAATCATCCAGGGGGTTTTGTGGCGAGGCGTGGCGACTCGCACACGGCAGAAAATATGGCGTTCGCCCCAGCAGCGTTACGAGGAGGGCATTCCGTTGATTGAGGCAACAAAGGTGAAGTGGCGTGCATTTCAACAAGAGCAGCAAGGAGCAACCCGTGCAGACGAAACTCGTGAAACCAACGCACGATGATTTTATTATCGCTGGCGATCAGACCTTTCATGTTCTCC
This sequence comes from Ktedonobacteraceae bacterium, assembly GCA_035716105.1. Taxonomy (GTDB): domain Bacteria; phylum Chloroflexota; class Ktedonobacteria; order Ktedonobacterales; family Ktedonobacteraceae; genus CADDYT01. The sequence goes on from DASTKE010000195.1 coordinate 1,893, forward strand.
AATGGGGAGACCAGGGTCGACCCATCATCTTTATTCATGGTATCACCGCCAACGCCTACTTCTTTCAGGCTTTCGCCGATGAGCTGGCAACCGATCACTGTGTCATTGCCTACGACCTGCGTGGTCGGGGCGACAGTGATAAGCCAGAGGAAGGGTATGGCATTCCTATCCATGTGCAGGACCTTGCCGAACTGATTGACGAGTTAGGACTGGAACGGCCAGTAGTCGTCGGACATTCGCTCGGTGCGATGATTGCTCTCTACTTTGCCGCTCACTATCCCGACAAACTGAGTAAACTGGTGCTTATTGACGCGGGAGCCGAGCTTCCCTGGAAGTCAGTAGATGAGCAGCCAGCGTGGCTTACTGCTTCGTTCAGTCGCTTAGGCGTATCGGTTCCCTCGTTTGATGAATATATTCGACGCTTGAAAGCTGCTCCGTTCCTGGGTCCGTATTGGAACGAGTATGTTGATAGCTATTTTGAGCATGATGTGTTTCACAACTCCGATGGCTCGGTTGTTTCTAAGTGCTATCGAGAAGGAATATTGGAGGATGGATATCGTCTCTTCGAGAACCATCCAGAGGAGCAATGGCAATATGTCAATGTTCCTACCCTCCTGCTGCGAGCCGGACAGGGGCTATTTTCTGATGACGATCAGCTATTGCCGTTAGAGTCTGCGCTTGCTATACAACGGAACATAAAGAATTGTCGTTTTTCTGACTTCCCAACGCTGAATCACTATACAGTTGTTTTGGCTGCTGATAGTGTTCTTTTGCAGAGGGTGCGACATTTTGTTGAGGAGGAGATATAGTCTATGGCTATAGGAAAAGTTGGTGTCGTCGGCTGTGGGTTAATGGGCGGCGGTATCGCGCAAACCTGCGCTCAGTCGGGTTATGAGACGGTTGTACGCGAGGTGAACCAGGAACTGCTCGACAAAGGGCTGGCACGCATTTATGGCGCGTGGGATATGATGGCCAGCAAGGGCAAACTGACCCAGGGGCAGGTAGCTGAAAATCGCGCCCGCCTGCATGGAACGCTCAACATCGAAGATTTCGCTGATTGCGATCTCGTCATCGAGGCGGTGATCGAAAATATGGAGGAGAAGCTGCGTCTCTTTCCCGCGTTAGACCGTATCCTCAAGCCGGAAGCGATCATCGCCAGCAACACGTCTTCGCTGAATGTCACCCAGATGGGCGCGGTGACAAAGCGGCCTGGTAAGGTTTGCGGGATGCATTTCTTCAATCCCGCCCCGGTGATGAAGCTGGTGGAGATTGTACAAACGATCTCGACTTCGCCAGAGACCATTGATACGGTGAAGCAGTTCGTGCTTTCGCTGGGCAAAACCCCGGTGCTGGCAAAGGACACAGCGGGTTTTATCGTCAACTTCCTGCTGATCCCCTACCTGCTGGCGGCGATACGTATGTTGGAAAACGGCCAGGCCAGCCGGGACGATATCGATGCTGCCATGAAGCTCGGCTGCGGCTACCCGATGGGGCCATTCACGCTGCTTGACTACGTGGGACTTGACACCACGTTGTGGGCTGCGGAGGCTATCTACGACGAGTACAAAGACCCGCTCTACGCGCCTCCCCCACTGCTGCGCCGTATGGTGCTCTCAGGCATGTATGGCAAGAAAAGCGGCAAGGGTTTTTACGACTATCAATAGTCTTCCTTGACTTGCGCCCTTAGACCCATCTGTGAATTTTGGATTTGCATCGGAGCAATAGGGTATTTGCACGAGAGCAGCGCCGAAAACGCAGCCTTTTTCGACTGCTCCGACACGGCTGGAAAATTTCTCATGATAAGCAAGATGTGAAGAACCAAAGACACGAGATCTTGGAGGCGGCTCGACTCAAAGATCTCGAGATTGACGATTTTATTTCTCTCACCATGACCAGTCGAAAGACTGCTACGCAACGGCGCATTGATGAGGTCCTTGCTCGTTTGGAGCGTGGAGACACGTTGATCGTCACCGAGCTATCGAGATTGGGGCGCAATACTGCTGAGATCATTCTGTTCGTCAATGCACTGGTGCAACGAGGCATTCGGTTGATCGCGTTAAAGCAGCACATTGATCTCACCGATCACGATATGAGTTCCAAGATTATCGTTACGGTCTTTTCTCTGCTGGCCGAACTGGAACGCGACTTGATCAGCATGAGAACCAAAAAAGCGCTGGCTGCCAAGAAAAGCCAGGGGAGCACAGTTCGTCACAGATCTAATGGAAGATGCGGCCTCACATTGGGAATACCAGATGGGGAACGAAAAGGGCGACGCAGTCACTCTCCAGGCGGGAAGTCCGTGGAAGCAGCGAGATCACGTTGCGCCTCGAAGCCCTCAATCCGTTTCCGCAGGGTTGCAAGGGTGCCTTCCAACGCCTGCGATCCCAGGACCATGCGCAGCGGCGCGGGTTCCGCGTCCACACTCTCAATAATGCGTGTTGCCATGCGGGCCGGGTCGCCGGGGGCCAGTCCGTTCTTGGGATCGAGCATCGTGAGAAAGCTATGGGCAGGTGTCTGGTCGTAGACGGGCATGAGCTTCGCCACTTGAGCGCTCCCGTAGCGGAACTCGGTCCGTGCGCCGCCAGGTTCGACGATGGTCATACCGATGCCGAACGGCGCGACTTCCTGGGCGACTGACTCCACGAAGCCTTCGATGCCCCACTTGGTCGCGTGGTACATGGAGTTCCCCGCAAAGGCAACCTGCCCACCATAGGTAGACATCTGAATGATGCGTCCACCGCCCTGAGCACGCAGATGCGGGAGCGCGGCACGGACGAGCTGGATCGACCCAAGCAGGTTGGTCGCAATGATGTGCTCGACCTGCTCGTCGGTCAGTTCTTCCGCAGCTCCGAACAGGCCATAGCCTGCATTGCTGATAATCACATCGATACGCCCGAGCGAAGCCCACGAGCGATTGACGAGTTCGCGTATCGCCGCCGCGTCGGTCACGTCGAGCAATTCAGCGAGGAAGGTTTCGGGGTAACGCTCACGCACATCGGCGACCTTCCCCGTATCGCGGACAGTTCCGATGACACGATCACCCCGCTCTAAGAGTTGTTCAGTGAGATGGCGGCCAAATCCGCTGCTCACACCAGTAATCAACCAGGTACGTTGTGCCATTTCCTCTTCTCCTTGAAGTCGATGGTGTTGTTCTTTCGCAAGGCTTCGCTCACGACGTCGTGACCTCATCGATGGCTCGCAACCCGTTTAACGTGCGTGGATAGCCGATGAACGGCAGGAGCTGTGTCAGAACGTCAATCAGTTTCGCGCGAGTGTTGCCGACATGCAGATTCGCGGCGACATGACCCTTCACTTGCTGATCGCATCCGCCAAGCGCGACCAATATGCTCAAAGTAAGAAGCTCGCGTGTCGGAATGTCGATGCCCGTGCGGGTGAGATAGTCACCGAAGCAGTTGGCCGATAACACGTGCTGGATGTGCTGCTCGTCGGGGGGTGCAGAGGCATACAGCTTCTCGACGGTCTCATCGCCGACGATCTGCTTTTGAACCTCTAAACCCTTCGCTGTGCGGGTCTCGGGTGTCGTCTTGGACTGGCCTGGGAGAGGCAAGGAGATCCTCCGCTCGGTGAACACCTCATTGGTGGCATGGAGAAAGTCAAAGACCTTCCCCATGCCGACGTAGGGCACCGCCTGATACACGATCTCCTTGATCTCAACCGGAGTCACCCCGACCGTGAGTGCTGCGCCAACCATGACGCGATACTCACGCAGCGCCCCGGATGCGATCAAGGCTGCAAGCTGGGTCATCAACCTGGTCCGTGTCTCCAGTTCACGAGAGGCCAGGATCTCGTCGAACGCGAAATTATCGAAGACCTCAATCAGTTCCGGGTCAGTGACTGCAAGGGTCGAGACATGACCGGGAAACAGTTCTTCGTGCGTCTGTTGCGCTCGCTCATTGGGTGGCATGGGCTTTTCTCCTCACAGCTCCTGGCTGGTGGGCCGGAACACGATTTCATTGATGTCCACGTCGTCGGGCTGGCTCATGGCAAAGGTAACGGCCCGCGCAAAGGAGTCCGCCGAAATGGCCGCTTCGTAGAGTTTGCGCACATTTGCCGCGATATCTGGCTCAGTGATGCTATTGGGCAACTCCGTGGCGATGGCCCCTGGCGAGAGGACCGTCGTGCGGATATGATAGGGCTTGACTTCCTGGCGCAGCCCTTCGGAGATCATCAGAACGGCAGCCTTGGTCGCCGCATAGACCGCACTGCCAGGGCGAACCTTATGACCCCCAACCGAAGACACGTTGATAATATGCCCGGCCTGTTGCTCTTTCATGTACGGCAGCGCTGCGGCAATGCCGTAGAGGACGCCCCTGAAATTGACATCGATGGTGCGGTTCCAGTCGTCGATTTTGAGCCGTTCCAGGGGCGAGTGCGGCATCAAGCCAGCATTGTTAAGCATCACGTCGATGCGTCCAAATCTTTGGACGGCGGCATCGACCAGGCGCTTCACCTGGTCAGCATCTGTGACATCGGTCTGAACGGCCAGTGCTTTGCCCCCGTCGCCGTTCAGTTCGTCAGCCAGCGCCTGAATACGCTCGGTGCGCCGCGCTCCTAACACAACGGTCGCGCCCTCGGCGGAAAGATGTCGGGCCGTCGCCTCGCCCAGGCCACTGCTCGCGCCAGTAATCACCACCACTTTCCCGTTGATATTCGTGTTCTCGTTCATCATATTCCTTCTCCTCTGTTGCTTCTACTCATTCAGTAGCTCCTTAATAGCGATCTCCCAGAACCGTGATCGTGGACATGGCACGGTCAATCTCCCGCAGATCGCCTTCGGTCAGCTCGACCTGGACCGCGCCGATGTTTTCCTCCAGGCGCTCAATTTTGCGGCTACCCGGAATAGGTATGATCCAGGGCTTCTGTGCGAGCAGCCAGGCCAGCGCGATTTGTGCCGGGGTCGCCTGTTTCTGCTCGCCGATGCGTGCCAGCAGGTCGATCACCGCTTGGTTGGCTTTGATAGCCTCTGGCGTGAAGCGCGGATTACGACTGCGAATGTCTGAACTGTCGAAGGTCGTATGTTCATCAATCTTGCCTGTCAGATAGCCTCGACCAAGTGGACTATAGGGTACAAAGCCAATGCCCAGTTCCTCGCAGGTTGGCAGCACGTCCTCTTCCGGGTCGCGCGCCCACAACGAGTATTCGCTCTGGACAGCCGCAACTGGCTGGACTACGTGCGCCCGACGAATCGTCTGCGCGCTTGCCTCCGAAAGGCCAAAGTGTTTTACCTTGCCCGCCTCAATCAGTTCCTTCACTGCTCCAGCCACGTCTTCAATGGGTACCTCTGGATCGACCCGGTGTTGATAGAGCAGATCGATGGTCTCGACCCGGAGCCGCTTGAGTGAACCTTCGACACTCTGCTTGATATGCTCTGGTTGACTCGAAAGGCCTAACCGCTCCCCGTTGGGGCCAAAATGAAAACCAAATTTGGTTGCGATCACCACCTGCTTACGGAAAGGGGCAAGGGCTTCGCCGACGAGTTCCTCGTTGATGAACGGGCCATACGTCTCGGCGGTATCGAAAAAGGTGACGCCACGCTCGATTGCCGCCCGTATGAGAGCGATCATGTCCTGCGAGTCTTTGGCTGGGCCATAGTTGGTACTCATGCCCATACAGCCAAGTCCGATGGCCGACACCTCCAGACCATGGTTTCCAAGTGTACGCTTTTGCATGCTTTCTCCTTATGCCAGTGGAACTTCGACGGCCACATCATATTTCGGATAATACGACTGCACGTTCCTGCCATACTTCTCGCGAAACAGCTCAAGCACATGGTCGAGGTGTTCCTGGTCTGTGTGAACATGGGCGCTCGCCGTCACCGTCTTCCCATGAGCGGAGACGTGGATCGTCGGCGTCTTGCACAGATTTTTATACCACTCGGTGTCCGATCCTTTCACCGGAATGAGATAGAGCGTGTTGCTCTCCAGCGCGAACCAAATGGGAAGCGAAATGGGACGACCAGACGTGCGCCCAGTCACGGTGATTTCGACCAGGGTGGCGTTTTGCAGGCCCGAGCGAAAATCGATGGGTGCCATACGATCACTCCTTTTGTCCTTCGGGATGTGCTGCTCTGCTTACAGAAAAGTCCAGCTTATCTCCATAGGCAGAGCGATACGTGCTTTGTCTAAGGCTAGTATAGCCGCTCCCAAGCCTTAAGTGATAGAATGATTGTCGAGAATGATTGGAGGATTCTGCAAATATTCCCACAGAGATGAGATAAGGAACTGGAGAGGAACATTCTATGGAGAGACAAGATATCCAGCAGCGAACCCGCCAGGCAGTGACGCAAGAAGCCTATCGTGAGGAACTGGTGGAGCGCATCGAGCGAGCGGTGCGTGAGGATGGGGTAGAAGAGCCACTCCCAGGGCTGCATCTGGCCCGCAGTTCCGTGCCTCTGCAACCCGTTCACAGCGTCGTGGAGCCATCCATCTGCGTGATTGCCCAGGGGAGCAAAGAGGTTCTGCTGGGTGAGAGTCGCTACCGCTATGATCCTGCGCATTATCTGCTCACCACCGTCTCCTTGCCCCGTGTCAGTCAGATTCTCGAAGCATCAAAGGAGCATCCCTACCTCAGTCTGCGCCTGGAACTCTCCCCATCGCTCGTGAGTTCCGTCGCCGTTGAGGCAGACTACACCTGGTCGAAACAGCAGGCAACCGTCTCAGCCATTGCCGTGAGCCTGCTGGATGGGAACCTGCTGGAAACCTTCGTGCGACTGGTACGACTGGTGGAATCTCCTCTCCACGCACGGATGCTTCAGCCTTTGATCACGCGAGAACTGCTCTACTGGCTCCTGATGGGAGAGCAGGGGAGTCGGCTCCGTCACTTGGCATTGCAAGGGGGCTACACGCCTGATATCGTCCAGGCGGTCAAGCGGCTCCGACAACACTTTGATCAGCCCTTGCGTATCGAGGAACTTGCACAGGACCTGGGCATGAGTGTTTCCGGCTTTCACCACCACTTCAAAGCGGTCACCGCGCTGAGTCCCCTCCAATTCCAAAAACAGTTGCGGCTCCAAGAAGCTCGTCGTCTGATGCTCTCAGAAGATCTTGATGCGGCAAGTGCGGCCTATCGGGTGGGCTACCAGGACGCTGCGTACTTCAATCGCGAATACAAAAGCCTCTTCGGCATCCCCCCCATGCGTGATATACAACGGCTACGAGAAGAAACGCTCGCCTTCTCTGGCCAATGAGAAAGAGAAGAACTATTCGTCACGCGTGATGGGGAAACACTACTTCAGCCTCCCACATCTGAAAGAGATTGCTGAGTGATAAAGAATGGCTTCTCTTTTCCCTCGAATATTACAAATTGCTTTACTGCAAAAATCGCTAGGATATTAGCCCACCTTCTTTTATGGATCTTCTTTTTCTTTAATATAACAAATTGCTTTATGATCGATTTTTACAGTGATCCTAGCCCTACCTCTAATAGGGGACAGGATACCGTTTGCAGGAAAAAATGGGGGAGAGCGCATCAACGTTCGCTCTCCCGAGGTGGAGTGTTTGCGTGAGAGCAAAGAGCATGGGACGAGACGGGGGAACAATGGATTTTGGAGTATGGGTTCGGTCGATACGCGACCAGCGGGAGATGGATGTGCGCGCTTTTGCGCACCTGGTCGGAGTAGACGCGAGCACGATTAGCCGCATTGAGCAGGCGCGTTCGCAGGTGACGCTCAGCACGGCTGTGCGTATTTGCGAAGGCATCGGAATGACTCCCTCAGATCTGTTCTGGACGCTCCAGGGCCAGCGCCCAAAGTGGACGGATGGGTGCGACGTGACGTGCGAGTCAGAGGTGATCACCATCAACGATCTCGCCACATGGCTTTCTTCTCTGCGCCGCCATTGGCAGGAAGAATGTGCCTGGCTCACCAGCTTGCTCAACCGCATTGCGGCGCGTTCGGACAACGGTGGCGTGACTCCAAGCGAAACAGCGCTTCTGATCGTCCCAGAGGATATTGAGAAACTGCTCCAGGACTCGCGACTCTACCAGTTCAAGGTTCGCTATCCAGAAGACATGAAGGCAGAGGCTCTTTGGAACATCTATACAGACGGAGGGGCGCTCTCACTGGTGGATATTGGGGCCTATATTCGACAGGTTCGCCGCACCAGGCGCTTGACGCTCTCTGGACTGGAAGAGTCTGGCAAACTCTCTGCAAGCGTGCTTTCTCGCTTAGAAGCGGGCGCACTGGAACGAGTGAAGCTGATCGATGTGCTGACGCTTGACGAGCAACTCGGACAAGAGGGAAAGATTGTCGCGATGTATTGGCGCGCCTGCAGCCTGATAGACGCGGTAGCGCGGGTGCATCAGCAGCAGGAGCAAGCGGCGTGGCAATGCCGGATTCCGCGGATCGTGTAAACGTCAAGAGGATAGTGGCTCACTCCTATGATAGCGATTACAGATCGAATGGAGCAGGATCTGAAGGTCATCGAACTGTTCCTGACGATTTGCAGATGGCTGTCCTGTCTGTCTCCTGCCGATCCCGCCTGGGTCACAGAGTTCCATCGGCGCATTCATCACGCGGCGATGGAAGCGAGAGCCGGTATGGTTGAGGATTGTTGCAATACCCATGTCTGAAGGAGGGGCAGGAGGTCTTTCTCCTTGGATGCTTGTCTTTAGAAGACAGACCGTGCAGGGACGTCGGATTGGTCTGAGGTTCTTTCGAGAGCAAAAGTGGACGCAGATTGCCAGAGAACGTCGAGGCATTGGACGCGTCACTCGCGATGGCTTGCACTTCGCCCTCGCGGAACGAGCGTCCGTGAGGTGTGACTGCGAAGCATCAAACGCTCGGACGCGATAGCTTGTGCTTCACCCGCTTCGAACATACTGTAGAGAGTGGGGGAAGAGATGCATCAAACGCTCAGACGCGATAGTCCATCCTTCATTTTCCTGTCGTCCTGGCTTGCGCCGATACTAGCCGCGGCATCAGACGCGATAGCTCGTTCCACCCCTCTGTCTCCTGGAAGCGCTTCATCAGCACTCTGCTCAGTCTTGTAGCGAGAGGATCTGCCGGCGTTTACCGTATCTCCACTCCTCGGCTACCAATCATTCCCTCTCATCGGTCTCCTCCATGCGTACTTGCCCCATGCCCATGGTTGTTTTATATCCCACTCCTGCAAAACGAGCGAATGCTGCGAGGCGCGCGAGTTAGGAGGCACACTCCCCGTCCTCCTGGATTGTGTACGTGCATGTTCCGGCGAACCCTTTTTGCGTATACTTCGGATAGTGCAGGGTGTGCGTCCAGAGGGAACATCCGGTGACGGTCACCTTGTGCCGAAGCAGGTCTTGCAATGCCTGCTTCTCGATTTTCAGAGAGTCGGGAGCGTAGCTATTCCAGGAGCGGACCAGGCTCTCCCACACCAGCGGCGGCTCTGGAAAGAGGGCAAAATACTTCCCACTGATGTTAAAAGCCGTGGGGCTCGCGAACGACAGCGTCATGCTCTGACGCATGAGCGTTGCGACCAGCTCTTCCCAGGTAGTTCTGGCGGCCCAGCGAGTTGTGTCAGCAGCAGAAGTCGAAAGCAGGCGGGTGATGGTGAAGGATGCCTCTCCGAATCGAGGGGCGAGATAGTCAGCCAGTGCTTGCCTCGCTGAGGCATTTAGGGGAACGACACGCGCTTTGTTGCCTTTGCCTGCACGGATCCCCGTCCGCTCCGTTCGCCAAACGCAATATCTTCGAGATGCAGGTGGCTACACTCATCCAACCGCATCCCAGTTTGCAAGAGGAGCTGCACAATGGTAGTGTTGCGCAGAGCATCACGCGACGTTGCGACCTGGCGCAACAGCGCATGAACCTGATTGGGCTCAAGGCCCTTGCGATCCGAGGCAGCTTGCCGCCCTACCAGCTTGACGCCCCTGGCGGGGTTGGCTCCCAGGTGCCGGCGTTCCACGAGCCACGCGCACCAGGCCCGCAGAGCGCTGACATGTCCGTTCACCGTGCTGGTCGAGCGGCCCTGTGTCTGCTGGAGAAAGGTGCGGTACCCGACGAGCACGATAGCGGAGAGCTGTTCCAGGGCAAGCGGGCGACGCTCGACCTCGGCATACCAGGCGAGAAAGCTCGTGATGGCGCTCTTATAGCGGCGAATCGTGCCAGGGGCACGGTCGTCGCTCGCCAGATCGGAGAGCCACTGTTCCAGGAACACTTCGGGCGAGGGGGCGCTCATCGTCTGCTCCTTGCGTGTTTTTTCACCTGTTTCTGTTTTTTCGCCTGTTTTTGGGACAGCGCTTCTCTCCCAAAAACAGGCGAAAACACGACTTTGCGCCTGTTCTTACACGGATGAATCAGCGCTCGCAAGCCAGGGGAAAACAGAGTTTGTGCTTTCTGTTCCCGTTTGTTGTTCCGAGTCGGCCGAGCAGCACGAGCAGAACGAGGGCAAAACGTCCAAAAGGCGGGGAGACATCGCGTCTTCACAGCCATCGTCGCATCAAAGGTCCGTCGGAGCAGCCTGCGAGGTGAGCGGGAGCGCCACGAAGAACGTCGAACCCTGCCCTTCGGTCGACTCGAGCCAGATGCGCCCACCGTGCGCCTCGACCAGTTCGCGACAGAGATAGAGTCCCAGCCCG
>DASTKE010000196.1:0-2679 GCA_035716105.1 Ktedonobacteraceae bacterium
AGGCTATGTGATTGCGTTTGAAACGCTTTTTGGTTTACCCGATGAGCGCCTGAGCATTCGCCACGATGCTGGCTCTGGTGCCGGACCCTATGTGAACGGCACGCTGCTTGCAGTGCGCAAAGAGCTGGCGGTGAAAGGACTGGTGCGCGGATTAGATCGGCTCCTGTTTGATTGAATGCCTGATAGCACAGATACCAACCTTTTTGCTCACTTTGCGTATCGCATACCACTATGGTAAACTATTCAAGGTTCAAAGAGAACGATATCAAAGAAGATAGACAACCGCATTGAAGCAACTCATCATACGGCTGTTTTTTTATGGCCCACAACTCAAGGCTATCCCTCGATCAGCGCTGATCAACAACTCAAAAATTGCTGTAGCCTGGGGAAAGATGTGTTATAGCTTCCCGGGGCTGGAATGATTTCTGGTTCTCGAAGCTACATGGAAAGTGAGAAGGGGAACATGACCAAATTACAACAATTGGAACAAAACGCACGTATCATCAATGGCTCGCAGGAGCATGGCTCATATTGTGAATGCATCTGGTGTCTTGAGGCACAGACGCAAAAGAACATGCCTTCACAGGATGTTCAGCAGGACATGGAGCAAGAAATGATGGCAATGCTGGAGGACTTACCGCTGGCTATTGTCATCACCAGGCAGGAAGACCTCGCCGACGCGCAGTACACCTGGCGATGCGAGGGTGCCGAGGGAAAGGCGCACTCTTTTGTTGACGCTGCCCGGCAATCCCTGCAATGCCTGATCGGCGTTTCTACTGTGACATACGCATAACATGGACACGGAACCTCGAAGGCAAAGATCAGCCCAAAGTAGAGCAGGCCAGGATCGCGGTCAACCTCCATTGTGGAACGCCCATCTTTAGCGCTTCATACAACTTTGTATACCCTCGCACGTATTTCAATTGTGAAATTCGTATGCGAAAGGGAGCCTGAACAGGAGGAGCAACACACGATGATGCCTCAACAAAATCAAGCCAGTGAGTCAGCACAGGAGTCAAGAGGCGCAACCTATGGGAGATACGAGGGCGACCCGGCATACGCCCGCCAGCACGAAGAGACAGCCTACGAGCAACTCCTGAGAGATGGAACAGTGGGAAAAGTGTATCCGGCACAGGGTGACAACAAGAATTTGTTCCGCCTCCTCGTGTTTGTGATTGCGATGATTACACTATTCGCGTTTGGTTTTCTCTGCCTGGTGCTGGTCGGAGGCTCAGGAGGCTGGATCAGTTTCTGCGCCGCCAGCCTGGCCATCTTTATCGTGGCGGTCGTCGCCATCGACAAAATCAAATAAGCGATCACCATGAAAAAGCCGCGCTACCCGTAGTGCGGCTTTTTCATAATATCTTTCTTGCCGTAATCATTGTCGCCCCAGGCGTCAGCAGACGATGGTGGCGCACCTGTCCCATACCCATCTGCTCCAACCAGCCCTTCACTGTCGGGAATGGATAGACGGTACCGCCGACGGTGGTCATAGTAAGCGCCATGAACTGCACCATTAGCGAGGCCAGCCGCGAGCCATGCACCTGATCCGTCACCTGATCGACGAAAATCAACATACCGCCCGGCTTCAGCGTCTGTGCCACCTTTTTGAGCAGATCTACGTTCAGCTCAGGCGGCAGCAGGTGGGCGATGTGGAAGTAGAGAGCGGCGTCAAACTGCCCCACGAGCGACGAAGCAAAATCCTCGCGCACGATGTCGGCGCAGAGGAAGCTCAGGCGCTCCTCCATGCCTGTTTGTTTCGCGGTGTACTTACCAGCCTCGATACCAGGCTGGATATCCACGATGGTCGCCTGTAGCGCTGGATACTTGCGACAGAAGAGGACGCTGTAGGCCGCGTGAGAACCGCCAACATCGAGCAACTGTCTCGCGCCTCGCGACAAGCGCACGCGGGCGGTGATCTCGCGGCCAAGCGTCATCGCCAGCGAGGCCAGTCCGGCATAATGGCGAGCCAGCGCCGCGGCCACCTCCGGATCCGCCGCGTCCTCGTCATAGGGCATACGCATGGCTTGCTCTCCTGTACGCACCACCTCCGGCAGGTGATCCCAGATCGCCACGATATCAGGGCTGTGGACAATGTACGGTGCCACGTTGAACGGGGAGTCGCTCGTGAGCCAGCGCCGCGCCAGGGGGCTGTTGCGATAGCGTCCCCCGCGCTGCCGCACGTAGCCAGCGGAGACAAGCAGTTGCATAAGCAGCTTCAAGCCCTGGGGATGGCAGTGCAGTTGTTCCGCCAGGGCATCCAGCGTCAAGGGTTGTGCGCGAAGCGCGTCGAAGACGCCCAGTTCGCAGGCCGTGACCAGCACTTTGGCAATGCCGGGCGCGAGCGGCGTATCAAAAAGCGGCGCGGGCAGCAGGTTTAGCCGGGCCAGAAGACGTTCCAGCAGGGTTAGACGCAAGGGCATCAGCCAGTCACTCCTATCAACCATCCCCCGGCCAACACGATAGAGGTCAGGGCAACCAGGTAAAAGTACAGCTTGCGTGTTCGCAAGGGGCGTTTTGGGCCAAAAAAGAGCATAAACACTCCGAGCAGGACGCAGGTGAGCAGCAGCACAGCCCAGACAATCCAGGGCTGCGCAGGCACAAGGCGCGTTGCCGTGAGCAGGCCAATCAGCAGCACGCTCACCAGCAGAAAGAGTTTGCTGACGAGAAACGAGCGCT
>DASTKE010000197.1:0-3215 GCA_035716105.1 Ktedonobacteraceae bacterium
GCGCAGCACGGGCCACAAGTCGCTCTGCCTCTACCGCGCAAAGTCCTATCGCTTCCAGGCCGATGCCGTCTATACCAACCTGCCCATCACCGGAGCCATGCGCGGCTACGGCGCGCCGCAGGGCTTCTTCGCGCTGGAAACGCACATCGATGAGATCGCGCACCGTCTCGGCATGAACCCACTGGAATTCCGGCGCAAGAACCATGTGCAGAAGGGGGATTGGGATCCTATCGACGCAGAGAAAGTGGATGGCGTATGGCACTCAAAGCGCCAGTTCCGTTCGTGTGGCCTGCCGCAATGCATCGAACGCGGCGCGGCAGCCTTTGGCTGGAACGAGCCGTTCGATCGCGGCGATGGCAAGCCCATCCGGCGCGGGCGCGGCGTAGCAACGGCGATGCAGGGCAGCGGCGTCGCCAGCTTCGAACTGGGCGGAGCCTCGATCAAGCTGAATGAAGATGGCTCGTTCAATGTGATGACCGGGGCCACAGACATCGGGCAGGGCAGCGATACTATTCTGGCGCAGATAGCCGCCGAGGCGCTTGGCGTGGGCATGGACAAGATCGTTATGCACTCGGTGGATACCGACTCCAGCGTCTTCGACTACGGTTCGTATGCCTCCAGCACGACGTATATCAGCGGCGGCGGTGTGAAGGTGGCGGCTGATCGCGTGCGCGAGCAGATTCTCGACGTGGCAAGCGACCTGCTGGACTGCGCGCCCGCCGATATGTCCATCGTCGATGGCCTGATCTACACGCCGAAAGGGGCCAGTACGCTGACCGTCGCGGATATCGCCAACGAGACGCTCTATGGCAAGCATCGCCAGCAGATCATGGCGAAGGGCGATTTCTGGACGGAGGACTCGCCCGCGCCGTTCTTTGTGCAGTTCGTCGAGGTGGAGGTAGACACCGAAACCGGCCAAGTGCGGGTGACACGGGCGGTCAACGCGCTCGATCTGGGCAGAGCCATCAACCCCACCCTGGCAACGGGACAGGTCGAGGGCGCGGTGACGATGGCACTGGGCTACGCGCTCAGCGAGGAACTGAAATTTGACGAGCAGGGCCGCGTGCGCAACCCCGGCTTCGTTGACTACAAAGTCATGTCGACGCTGGACATGCCGCAGATGACAACCATTCTGGTAGAGGATACCGAATACACGGGGCCATTCGGGGCCAAATCCGCCGGAGAGGTGCCGACGAATGGCATGGCACCCGCCATCTCCAACGCGGTCTACGACGCCCTGGGCATCCGTATTCGCAGTCTGCCCATCACACCAGAAAAAATATTGGAAGCCCTGGACAAGCGATCATTTTAATTTTCCAACGGTATTTTTCCAGGTGGAAAGAGAAGAGCATGGCGGAAGAGGATATTTCAACGGCTTACCTGGTGGTTCAGCAGGGGCCACAGGCGGGGAAACGTTTTGAACTCTGGAAAGATTGCACTACGATTGGCCGCAGTCGCCAGTGTGATATCTTTCTTGAGGATATTGCCGTGCATCGCAAGCAGGCCAGCATCCTGTTTACGCACGCGGGCTTCGTGCTGCGCGACGATCACGGCGGTGGAGACAGCTTTCTCAATGGACAACCGGTCACAGAGCACCTCATCAAGGATGGCGATCACCTGCTCTTTGGCAACACCGAAATCCTCTTCTCTGCCCAGGAGGGCACGCGCCCTTTCCAGCTTGCGACATCACGCGGGCGCGAACTGCATAGAGGGAAAAAGCTTGATCCCAATACAAGCGCGATAGCGCGGCTGGAACTGGGTAGCCTCCAGGGAGCAAACCGCCGCTTCGACCTGCAGCCAGAGATGACGATTGGACGCAGCCGCGAGTGTTCCATTTTTCTAGAAGACCTCTCCGTCAGCCGTTTGCACGCCATTCTGCGTCTGCTGCCCGATGGCACCTATGAGGTAGAGGACCAGCGCTCAGCCACCGGCACCTTCGTCAACGGCATGGCCATTCAGCGCTACCGGCTGGTTGAAGGCGATGTCATTCAGATCGGCTCATACCGCTTCACGTTCAGGCGTTCGCGTTCTTGAGCAGGGCTTCCAGCGCTTTGATGCGCTCCCCGTAATAGTCCGCTACGGAACCATCAGCCTGCCTCACAGCAGGCTCGTAGGCGTGGGTGGTACGGATGAATTCCTCGACCTCCGGAGGAATATCGCGCCGGTGCTTCTTTGGACGCTGGCGTACCTGGGTCGAGGACACCATACGATAGATATCGCTGAGAGGCAGTTCGTGAATAAAATGAGCAAATGCGCGATTCTCCGGTTGATTCAAGAGCCTTGCCAGGGCATTTGAGCCATACCTTCCTCGCGGGGCCACCAGGAGTTGTGCCTGGCTGAAGAGTTCTTTGAGCGCCGCGTCACGATTGCTGTAATAGCGCGGATCGAGTATCTGGACGATCTTGTCGAAACCAATCAGGAAGTAAAGCCACTGCACCGCCGGAAATGAATGGCGCACCGCCTCCGCCTGCTCCACATACAATCCCCGGTTAAAGAGCATAATACCGGTATAGGGCATGGTATCATGCAGCACGTCGCTCAGCAGCAAGACACGATCAAGCAGCAGAGGCCGCTCAACACGCTCTTTATCAACCGTCACCTTGCTGAACGCGGCATACAGGTGCATGGGCGCGTGCTGGTTGGCATAGCGCTGCGCCTGGCGCAACATAGCCAGGTGAGCCTTAGTCGGCGGATTGAATGCTCCGGGAAAAACGATGACGGAGCCTCGCGGTGCCAATGAGTCCGGCAACACCGCCGCCTTCGGAGGCGCACCTGGATGCAACTGATCAAGCAGTGCCTGAATCCGCCGCAATCGCTCTATTGTCTGCTTAGAGGGCTGAAAAACTACATCCATGCTCTTATTGTAGCATAAGAAGCTTAAGCTATACATACCGATAGCAGGAAAGTCGTAGGGGCGATGCCTGGTGCTCGCCCGTGGTAGCCCTTTCTCAAGGCCACGGGCGAGCACAAGCATCGCCCCTACGACTTTCCTGCTATCGGTCTGTATAGTTTAAGCTTCTTATGCTACAATAAAAGCATGGATGTAGTTTTTCAGCCCTCTGAGCAGACAATAGAGCGATTGCGGCGGATTCAGGCATTGCTTGACCAGTTGCATCCAGGTGCGCCTCCGAAGGCGGTGGTGCTGCCGGACTCATTGGCTCCGCGAGGCTCCGTCATCGTTTTTCCCGGAGCATTCAATCCGCCGACTAAGGCTC
>DASTKE010000198.1:0-7965 GCA_035716105.1 Ktedonobacteraceae bacterium
TGGCGCGCAAGGGCAACCAGGTTGGCACCTTTCTCTACGGGCTGGCCCCCTTCATCATCCTGGTCGGCATCATTCTGGGTCTGGTACTGCTGGAGAATGACATGGGTACGGCCATCATCATCGCCGGTATGGCGACGGCCATGTTTTTTACGGCAGGGGCCAATATCGTGCAGTTCTTGCTGGCAATGGCTTGCGGTGGCCTGATTTTCTTGAAGGAGGCGCTACATGGCTATCGCGCCTTGCGGCTGCTGGGGTTCCTGAACCCCTTTAACAATGTCACTGGCTATAATATGCAGCTTTACCAGTCGCTGCTGGGTCTGGGTTCTGGTGGCTGGTTCGGGTTGGGTCTGGGAGCGAGCCGTCAGAAGACAGGGTATCTACCGATGCCCTACACCGACTCGATCATGGCCATTCTAGGTGAGGAACTGGGTTTTCTCGGTTCCGCCATTATCGTCATTTTATTCTTGTGTTTTGCTTTTCGCGGCTTCCGGCTGGCGCGGCGCACGCAGGACATGTACGGCGCGCTGCTGGCAACGGGAATCACGACCTGGCTGGTTTTGCAGGCCATGATTAACATCGGTGCCACAACGGGGAGCATTCCCTATACGGGGGTACCGCTGCCGTTTATTAGTTATGGCAGCTCATCGCTGGTGGTCTCGATGGCGGCTCTGGGCGTGCTGCTCAACATCTCGCGCTACATTCAGGAGCCTGAGATGCCCGCGCTGCGCCGCACATTGACGGTGAATATGCGAAAACAGAACACTTCAGCTTAAAGATAGATGCAGGTTGTGTAATGCGTATACGGGTACTTGTATCAGGCGGCGGCTCTGGCGGGCATCTCTACCCGGCCCTGGCAGTGGCGGCGCAATTGCAAAAGGAGTATCAGGCAGAGATTTTGTACCTGGGTAGTGATGATGGGCTGGAAACCGAACTGGTACCAACGGCAGGCTTTCCTTTCGCCATCATCAAGGCTGGCAAGTTGCAGCGCTACGTGTCGTGGAAGACGCTGACAGGTGTGGGCAGGGTGCCAGTGGGCATGGCGCAGGCGGTTGGCATCGTGCGGAAGTTTCGCCCGCATGCCGCCTTCACCAGTGGAGGCTATGTCGCCGTTCCAGCCGGGTTGGCGGCGCGCCTGAACGGCGTGCCGCTGCTGATGCACCAGGAGGATGTTTCGCCCAACCTGTCGAATCGCCTGATTGCGCCGCTGGCGACGCGCATCTCAGTGGCCTTCGTGGACTCGCTGGCTTACTTCCCAAAGGGGAAAACGCTGCAACTTGGCAATCCGGTGCGCCAGGCCATTCTGGATATGCGTACAGTGCCGCCGCAAGAGGCGCGCCGCACGCTTGGGTTCGAGGCGGATGAGCCGCTGCTGCTCGTCACGGGCGGTAGCCAGGGGGCGAGGCATCTGAATCAGGTAGTGGCCCAGGCGCTGCCGGATCTGCTCGCTCGCTGCCAGGTGTTGCAGATCAGCGGCAAAAAGCTCTTTGACGAGACTCGCGCCCTGGCTGAACAGGTGATGGCAAACCTGGACGAGCAGACAAAGCAGCGCTACCGGCTGGTACCGTACATGGACGCGGAGATGCCAGCAGCACTGCAAGGCGCGGACCTGGTGCTCTGTCGCTCCGGCGCGGCGACGCTGAGTGAACTGGCTGTGTTGAGCAAGCCGAGCCTGCTGGTTCCCTTGCCACCAGCGCTCGGCGGCTCACCGCAGGAGGTGAACGCGCAGATGTTCGGACGCCAGCAGGCCGCTCAGGTGATTCGCGACGACGATCTGAAACCTGAAATGCTTGTAACACGTGTAATGTCTATTATATTATCTAACACACTTTTAGAGTCGATGGCACACGCGGCAGGCGATGTCGCGAAACCGGATGCGACGCGAGCAATCGCTGCACAGATAGTGTCATTGACGAATGTACAAAAAGACGAACAAGGCACGAACGTTTGAAACGAAAAAGTTCTCGCTTACATTTCATGGGTATAGGCGGTCAGGGAATATCGGCGGTGGCGCAGATGGCGCGACTCGCCGGGAATACCGTGACCGGGTGCGACTGGCAGGCTTCAGCCACGACGCGCATGTTGGAGCAGGTGGGTATCCCCGTGGCAATCGGGCATGATCCGGCGCACGTGGTGGGAGGAATCGATACTCTTGTCATTAGCCCGGCGGTGACGGCTCTCGATCCTGAGAATCCGGAACTGCTGGCGGCGCGCCGGCTTGGCGTACAGGTTACGCCCTGGCAGGAAGTGCTTGGCGAATTGATGCAGGGCAAGTGCCTGCTCTCGGTCAGCGGTGTGCATGGCAAGGGGACAACCACCGCTATGCTGGCGTTGATACTGGTCGACGCGGGGCTTGACCCGACCGTGGAAATTGGCGCGGTGGTGCCGCGTTTCGGCGCGAACTATCGCCTGGGCCAGAGCCAGTACGCGGTGAACGAGGCGGATGAGTACAATCACAATTTCTGGCACTACCATCCACGTCTGGTGGTTGTGACCTCGATTGAGTTTGAGCATCCAGAGTTCTTCGCCGACTACAAAGCCTTCCTGGCCGCGTTTGAGCATTTCATTCGCGGCATGGATATGAGCGAGGACTGGGAACTGCCGCCGACGCTGATTTTGAACGCCGATAGTCCTGGCTGCCTGGAATTGTGGCACCGGCTGAGTGATTGGCCGGGCCGCGTTGTGACCTACTCGGTTGAGGGCGTTTCAATGCCTCAGAACGCAGGGGATGCGGCGTCTATCGAGAACAGGCAGGCGGCGTTTCAGGCATACAATGTGAAACTGGAAGGCGAAACCAGCTTTCGAGTGCGTAGACAGGGCGTAGAGGGGACGTGGGACGACAGAGGCTCTCCGGCTGAGATGGAGATCCATTTGCAGTTGCCGGGCGTCCACAACGTGCAGAACGCTCTGGCGGCGCTCACAGCGGCTTCGCTGGTTGGTGTGGAGGCAGAGACGATTAAGCGGACGCTGGAAGGCTTTAGTGGCATCCGGCGGCGCTTTGAGATACGCCGCGCCGGACCGCTGGCAATCGATGGGCAGGAACTCGATATCCTGCTCATCGATGACTACGCCCACCATCCAACTGCTATCGCGGCGACGTTGGAGGCGGCTCGCCAGCGGTATCCGGGGCGGCGAGTGATCGCGGTCTACCAGCCGCATATGTTTAGCCGGACGAAGACCTTTTTTGAGCAATTTCGCACCGCCTTTGACGCGGCGGACGTGGCGCTGATCGCCGATATCTTCCCGGCGCGTGAGCGCGACACCGGCCTGATCTCTGCGCGAGATATGGTGGCAGCCATCGCGCAGCAGCCAGGCTTCGCCAGCGGAGAGCGTCAGGCGCTTCACGGCGGCAGCGTGCAGGAGACGGCCCAGACCTTGCGCCGCGTCCTGCGTTCAGGCGACCTGGTACTGATTATGGGCGCGGGAGATATCTATACGCTGACTGAAATGCTATTGCAAGATGCTGCTCTCTCTTAAAAAGAGGATAGAACTCATGTCTTTTGATTTTGAACAATTTAATATTGAACTTGCGTACACTGAGCTGCGCCCGTTGTTCGGAGAGCGGACACGGCTGAATGAGCCGCTGGCCCGTCATACCACCTTTGGCGTTGGCGGCAAGGCGCTTATCTGGATTACGCTGACCGCGAGAGAGGAACTGGTGACGCTGGTAGAGCGCTGTTCGCGCCTGCGCTGGCCGCTCTTGCTGGTCGGCAACGGCACGAATACGCTGTATTCGGATAACGGCGTGCCGGGGATCGTAGCGCGTCTCGCCTTCGACTCCTACAGCATCAAGGATCATGGCGATGGCACAGCCCTGTTAACGGTGGAAGCGGGCGCAAGCTGGCCGAAGCTGATTAACGAACTGGTGGCGCAGGGCTGGGGCGGACTGGAATTTGGCCCCGGCATACCCGGCACGCTGGGCGGTGGTGTCATCAGTAACGCGGGAGCGCACGGCGGAGAGATCGGGCAGGTGTTGGAATGGGTCGACGTGCTGGATGCACAGCGCTCAGAAATCCGCGACGAGCCAGATTTGCCGCAGGCGACTCCGGTTGTTCAGCGCTACAAGGGCAGCGAACTCGATCTGGCCTATCGCCACAGTCGTTTTCGCTCCGGTCGCCGCGTCGAGTTTGACTCGCGGGGCTATCTAGTTCCCGCGGCGCGAGCGATGATCGAGCCGGAGCAGATTGTGATGCAGTTGGGCATTCGCCTGCACCGCGAAGATCCGAAAAAGCTGCGGGCGCTGGTTGACCAGTACAAGCAGCATCGCAAGCAGACGCAGCCGCCGCAGCAGAGCGCGGGTTCGATTTTCAAGAACCCACCGGGTGATTTTGCCGGGCGGTTGATCGAAGCGGCGGGCTTGAAAGGGAAAACACATGGCAAGGCGCAAATTTCGCCGCGCCATGCAAACTTTATCGTCAACGTAGGGGGAGCCAGCGCTGCCGATATCGCGGCGCTGATCATGGAGGCTCACAATCGCGTGCTTGAGCAGTTCGGGGTCAACCTGGAACTGGAAGTCGAGTTACGCGGAGTATGGGGGATGATATGGTAGATAATCACTTCCGACGAGGGCAGAATAGCCCACAGCAGTATAGTAGAGGAGAGTCGCCGCGCAGGCAGCGTGTTGTCACTCTGGCGCAGGAGGTCGAGCCTACTGCCTGGAACGACTTCGCGGAGCGCCGCGAGCAGCGTTTCCGGGCGCGAGCGCGGCAAGAGACCTACACACATGTGAGGCCGCGCACGCACTTGCAACGGAGATCGCTGGCGCAGGGCGGGCAGGTGGAGCGGGCGCGTCCGCGTCGCCCGCTGCCGCAGTCTGGCTCGGCGATTCCGAAGCGTAGCAGTCGCCAGCGGCGCGGCTTTCTCTGGAAGCTGCTGAGCCTGTTCACGCTCGCCGTGGCCGCTGTACTGGGAACGAGTTTCGCTGTGACCGGCACGGCCTTCCGCATAGAGCAGGTGAACGTCGATGGCACACATAACCAATCTCTGGTAGATACCATTCAACATATGGGGATGCAGGGGCAGAACATCTTTCTGGCTAATGTCACGGCCTTAACGGCTCGCGTCGCGACCCTGCCTACGGTGGCGTCGGCAAGTGTGACGCGGCAGTGGCCCAACCAGCTCACGGTGATAGTGACTGAGCGCCAGCCGGTGCTGCTCTGGCAAACGAAAAAAGGCACGTATAGCGTGGATGCGCAGGGGATAGTTATTGCGCCCGCGAGCGAGACGCCGGGTGCCAATCATCTGATGGCTGTGGTGGATACGCGCACACATAATGGGGGAGGAACGCTGCGACCGGGGCAGCATGTGAGCGTGGCCGATGTCCAGTTTGCGCTGAATGTCTTTGCCAGCTTGCCGAAAATGGCGGGCGTGAGCGCGTTTACTCTGAATTATACCGACTCGATGCCCCTCGCGCCTGGTGAAACAGGTTCCTTTGTGGTTGCGAGTCAAACGGGCTGGCTGGCCTACCTGGGGGGAGCGGGAGATAGCAATCCGTTGGATAACCGGCTGCTCGAATTGCAGCGCATTCTGGCAATGGCGCAGCAGCAACAACTGCATCTCGCGACGGTTGATCTGCGGTTTGGCCTGCGGCCAGTCTATACGTTACATAGTTAAGTATGGCAAGGGTAGGGTTTGTACCTATTCCTACATCGTGCGATAGGTCAGGGTCGCACGATGTAGGGCTACCCCTGGTGGGTACCCTGGGGATTTCTACCGCCCGATAGGAGCGTGTATGGTGCAAGAGCGGGTGATTGTCGGTATCGACGTAGGAACAACAAAAATCTGTGCTCTCGTTGGCGAGCTGGATCGTGACGGGAAACTGAATATTGTTGGCGTTGGCACCTGCCCTTCACAGGGGTTGCGCCGTGGGGTGGTGGTGAACATCGAGGAGACCGTCACATCCATTGCCGCGGCGCTAGATCGTGCAGAACGCCTTTCAGGGAAGAAAATTACCACGGCTTACGTGGGCATCGCGGGAAGCCACATCGAGTCGGAGAATAGTAAGGGCTTTGTCGCTATCTCGCCCAGCCACCGGGATATCGTGCAGAATGACATTAGCCGGGCCATCGAGGTCGCACGGGCCATCGCCATCCCCGCGAACCGCGAGGTGATCCATGTCATTCCACGTGGTTATGTTGTCGATGGGCAGGAGGGTATCAAGAACCCGATAGGCATGTCTGGCTTCCGTCTGGAGGTAGAGACGCATATTATCACGGGCGCAGTTTCTTCCATTCACAACTTAATTAAATGCGTGCATAAGGCGCAGGTGGAGATCGAGGACCTGGTGTTGGAGCCACTGGCCTCCAGCGAGGCAGTGCTGGACGATGGCGAGACCGACCTGGGTGTTGTGCTGGTCGACGTGGGCGGAGGCACAACCGATGTCGCCGTTTTCGCCGAAGGGGCTATCTGGCACTCGGTGGTGCTGCCCATCGGCGGCAATCTGATCACCAGCGATATCGCCATTGGCCTGCGCCTGCCCTTTGGAGTGGCAGAAGAACTCAAAGTGACCTATGGACATTGCGACCCTTCCACCATCTCGGATGACGATATGATTGACCTGTCGCAATTTATGCCCGACTGCAACGACCTGGTTCCCCGGAAGTTGCTGGCAGAAATTATTCAAGCTCGCGTTGAAGAGCTGTTTGAAATGGTTCACGAAGAAATCAAAAAATCTGGCTATGACGGCCTGCTGCCGGCGGGTCTGGTTCTCACCGGGGGAGCAGCCGAATTGCCGGGTATTCTTGAACAGGCGGGGCAAACTCTCGATCTGCCAGCGCGTCTCGGCTCTCCACTGGGGCTGCACGGGCTGGCCGATTCGATCTGTCGCCCGGCCTACGCGACGGCGGTTGGCCTGTTGCTGTGGGGTTTGCGGCATACCTCCTTCCTCATCGAGGACGAGGAGCCGGAAGAGCAATTCGGGTCAGGGAACCTGGCGTCCCGCTTCGGGCGCTGGCTACGTGCGTTTATTCCTTAATCGAAGGAGGCCACAATGGTACCAATGGGAAATCATCAAGTTGAAGGCTTTGCCCAGATCCGTGTGATCGGCGTTGGCGGCGGCGGCAGTAACGCGGTGAATCGCATGATTCGTGCCAGCATGGTGGGCATCGAATTTATCGCGGTCAACACCGATGCGCAAGCCTTACTGAACACGGAGGCTCCGCACTGGATCCGCATCGGTGACAAGCTGACCCGTGGCCTCGGCGCAGGTGGCAACCCGTCCATCGGCGGGAAGGCCGCGGAGGAGAACGCGGAGGAGATTTACGAGGCGCTCAAAGGCTCCGATATGGTCTTTATCACGGCAGGCATGGGTGGTGGCACCGGCACGGGAGCCAGCCCGGTCGTGGCGCAGATTGCGCGTGAGGTGGGCGCGTTGACGGTCGGGGTTGTCACCAAGCCTTTCACCTTCGAGGGCAATAAACGCCGTGCCGCTGCCGAAGAGGGCATCGCCAATCTGAAGCAGCACGTTGATACGCTGATTACCGTACCCAATGACCGCCTCTTGCAGGTGGCGGATAAGCGTATGCCGCTCTCCGAAGCTTTCCGGCTGGCCGACGATGTGCTGCGCCAGGGCATCCAGGGCATCAGCGACCTGATTACCGTTCCCGGTCTGATCAACCTGGACTTTGCCGATGTGAAGACGATCATGTCGGCGGCAGGCTCCGCGCTGATGGCGATTGGCGAGGGCAATGGCGAGTCACGGGCTACCGACGCGGCCCAACTGGCAATTGCCAGCCCACTGCTGGATATCGACATCAGCGGCGCTCGCGGTGTGCTCTTCAACATCACCGGCGGCACCGACCTGACGCTTTACGAGGTCAACGAGGCGGCGGATATCATCAGCAAGGCGGCACATCCAGAGGCCAACATCATCTTTGGCGCGGTACAGGACCCGTCATACGATGGCAAGGTCAAGATCACGGTCATTGCCACCGGCTTTGATGGTCATGTCCCGCCCCAGCAGCAGGGTCG
>DASTKE010000199.1:0-6121 GCA_035716105.1 Ktedonobacteraceae bacterium
GGCGGCGATATCTTTGGGATGCAGGCTGGGGTCCAGTTTGACGACCGAGCGCGCACCCGTCTTCAGGAAGTTCGCCATGCCTCCATCAACGGAGATGCCCGGAAAGGCCGAGTTGACGCAGTGCATATCGTCACCGGCACGACAGGCGCGGCAGAAGCCGCAGGTGATGAGCGGGTGAACAATCACGGTATCGCCGACCGCGACGTTGCTCACCGCCGGGCCAACCTCCTCGACCCAGCCAGCGTTCTCATGACCAATGGTGTAGGGCAGCGTCACGCCCGATTTTTCCGCCCATTGTCCCTCGATGATGTGCAGATCGGTGCGGCACAGGCCCGCGCCGCCGATGCGCACAATGACATCCCATGGTCCGGTAATCTTTGGCTCGGCCACCTCCTCTACTTTGGGAAGCTCATGATAGTGGTGAACGCGCACTGCTTTCATACGTTTTCTCCTTCATCTGCTTCGCTGGCCGCTGTGCTCTGTGAAGGACCGTAGCGCGTCTGGAACAGGCCCTTGCACAGGGAAGTATTGAACAGAATGTTCATGCGCACGGAGCGCGAGCGGCGCAGAAAGTCTTTCAAGCCGCCTGGCGGAATGGGACGCCCTTCGTCGTCAATAATGAGCCGCTCCTGCTCTCCCTGCGCCAGGCCCAGCAGTTTACCTTTGCGCAGGTACAGCATGGAGGAGCGCCCGGCTTTATCCAGCCGCACAACGCCGCCGGGAGCGGTGACAAACGCGGCATCGGCCAGTTCGTCCACTATCAGGTCGGCCACGCGCAGGTTGAGGATGGCTGCCTCGTCCAGCCCGGCTTGCAGCAGCTTGCGCAGCAGTGTGTCCTGGCGCATCAGGAAGCCCTTACGCAGGAAAGTGCGGCGCAGTTCTTCCAGGTTCGCGCCGTCTTCATCGCACGCATCCTCTGGAAACGCCTCGCCAAACGACAGGCCGCGATTGATGCCGCTGCTAATCTCCTCCTCGGCGAAGTGGTCGAGCAGGACGACGCTGGTGGCGCGCACCCCTGGCAGCGTGCGCAGGCGGGAGCGCAAATCCGCCGCCATCAGGTAGGCGAAGTTGGGCGCGCACCAGAACGTCGGCAGCTTGAAGACGACAGTCACGTCCGGCCCGTCCACGCGCACGCTGTCGATGAAGCCCAGCTTCACCAGCGTTTCGTCCAGTTCGGGATCGAGCACGTCGGCGATGGCCGCGTAGATCTGCTCCGGGGTGATGATGGCTTCTCGCGTGCTGGTTGTTCCGGTTCTGATCCCGGTCTCCGCGCTGGCCAGATCATTACGCGGCATACATCTGCTCCGCCTGCTGCGAGAAGGTATCGCCTCTGGTTTTAGCGACCTGCTCCTCTGGATTGATGCCATAGAGCCGGGCGGCGTTGAGGCCGAGAATCTTTTTCCTGGTCTCCATCGTCAAATCAACGCCATACTCTGTCTGCAGGTCTTCGGGCAGCTCAAAGGCCGCGAACTTTTCCACCAGCCACTTTGGCTCCCAGAGGGCGTAGTCGCTGCCGAAGAGGATTTTGTCGGGGCCGACCCAGAAGAGCAGATTGGCCATGACCTCGGCGAAGTAGCGCGGGCGCGGCTGCATGAACGGCAGGACCACGGCCAGACCCGCGTAGACGTTCGACTCCTGAGTAGCAATCCAGCAGAAGTCTTCCAGGCGCGGCAGGCCGCAGTGCTCGACAATGAAGGTCAGATCGGTGAAGACGGAGGCTGCATCGTCGACATCGGCCACGTCGAAGGCGTCGCGGTTGAGCGGGTAGATGGTCGGGCCTTTGTGAACGTGGATGTTGGTGATACCGAGCCGGATGCACTCGTCCAGAAAGTGGTAGGTCTCCGGGTCGGAGAGCTTATAGCCCTTCGAGTTGCCGCGCCACTCTGCTGTGTAGAGCTTCACGCCCTTGATATCCCATTCGCCTTTCATGCGGCGCAATTCCTCCATCCCACGTTCCCCGTCGCGAGGGTCGAACGCTCCATTGAGGATGAAGCGGTCGGGATACGCCTTCTTCATCACGCTGTTCTGCTCAAGCGTGTTGAAGCCGTTGATATAGAAGTCGGTCAAATAGGTTGGTTGCAGGATGGCGAGGTCAACATAGCCCTTGACGAACTCATCGTGAACCATGTCCTCCGGGCTATATTTCTCGTACTTCTCCAGCGGCCACACATAATCGGGGGGTGAGAGGTTCTTGTGGTAGGCATAGAAGCAATCGATCCAGCCCCGCCCGTACTTGTTGCGCTGGTTCGCGGGGCTGGCATCCCAGAGATGGGTGTGTGCATCGACGACGAAAATTTCTTCTCCGTTGAGTGTGCGGTACATAGTGTGCTTTGCCTCCTGACGTGGTGTATCTATCCTCGTTCTGCCCTTGCAGGCTCCTGGAATAACTCCTACAGAGACGCATTACAGGTACGCGCTACAATGAGGAAAGCAATGTTTTTACCGGGCAGATGATACGCTTATGCGCTTCCAGCGCGTTGAACACGTGCCGCTATAAGATAGGTCAGGCGTTTCCCGCGACCGAACGGTGCGGAGACGAAAATAGAATAGAGAGGTACCAGAAAAACATATATCATATGCAAGAGGCTTTGTATAGGGGGGCTATTTCACTATCTGAAATGGAGAAGATGATAATGAAGAGAATGTTGAAGGCGCGTGTAGAGCGCTGACTTAGCGAGCGCTCCACACGCGCCTTCAACATTCTCTTCATTACTAATTACCTATTGATGAAGCAGGAAGTGCTGGGTGAGCAGCATGATGACGGGGAGCGCGATAAGCGCCAGGGACAGGCCCAGCAGCCGCCAGTCCTCATCTCGCTCATCTGAAGAAAGGCGCAACGCCGTTGGCAGCCACCAGTCCATCCGGCGGGCCAGGTAGACCAGCAAGCAAAGCAGGCCGGCCAGGATGGCAATGCTTACCAGGATGTTGCGTAACATCATTACAAAACCGCCACCGTGGGCCACTACACCCGTTACGATAGCAACCACCAGAAATAGGGCCACAATACCCCATCCCACCATAAGCCGCTGTTGATAGGGCGCGGGACGAACCTGTTGATTGTTCATACAGAAAATGTACCTCCTCATAAATCTTTCGTATTGTGTGCGTATTGATTGGGTATTCAAGTGTTAGCACGCACGAGGGGTGGGTGGAGTTTCTTGCCGGGCAAATGTGGATAACTATGTGTACAAATGTTCTATTTTGTGGATAACTTTATCTTTTTATAACCGGGCAGAGTCGAGCACACAAAGAGACGTGAGCTGCAACGCGGCTCACGTCTCTTTGTGTGCTCGACTTCTCTCGTATGATTACCGGACGGTTGGCCGGTTCATGCGGTCAGTCTGTGTGGCGGTAGCGCTGGCGTTCATTGGTGCCGCTTGCGGGGGTACAGGGTTCTGCGCCTGGTTCATGGCTTGTTGTGCCTGAACCTGGTCGGCTGCATTGGAGACCGTATTTTCTGTGCGGTCAAGCAGGCGACGCGCTGTGTCGCGACCACCCAGCCCAAAGGCGAGGCCGAAAGCGATAGCGGCAGCACCAACAACGGCTGTGAACAGGATGTTCATCAGATCGGGCGCGATCTTCAACTGCTCCAGGGCAATGATGGCGGCGAAGCCGATGATGGCATAGCGGGCAATGTTGGCATACAGGTTAGGATTGCCCATATTCGCGCTTGCCGTGGCACCACGCACAAGACTGGCCACGACGGATGCTGCCAGCGCACCCAGGAAGAGCACCAGGATGGCGACAAACACGTTGGGGATGTAGGCTACCAGCTCGTTCAGAATGGCGCTGATCGATGGTACACCCAGCGCATCGGCGGCGGGTACCAGGAAGATCAGGAACAGGAACCAGTAGACAACTTTACCGAGAATTCCGGCGGCATCCATATGCACGCCCATGTTCTGCTCAAAGCGGGAGAGACCTATACGCTGTCCAAGACGATCAAAGCCGACTTTGCGCAGCAGAAAGGTCACTGCCTTGCTCACCAGAGACGCGATGATCCAGCCTACCAGCAGGATGACCAGGAATCCGACCAGCTTGGGAATAAATTCAAGCAGCAGATTCAAGGCGTTGGTCAGAGCGGTGAAGATCGCTTGACCCCAATTCGTGATAACACCCATTTGTTCGTTACTCCTTTTTCCAAACTCTTCGATCCGATCCACATACGGCGGTAACGGAACTATAAAACAAATGCCTTATGGAGTGAGCATAATCAAAAAGATGGTTAACTGACAAGTCAACAACAGAAATACTAAGCCCACATTTATAAATAGCTAATCTTGTTTTAATGTTGTCCCTGAGACTGGCTCGTAAGCGAGCCATCCAGGTGGAAGTGATGTAAGGCATCGGGCGGGCTTTGCCCGCCCGATGCCTTACATCACTTCCTGGTGAGCGCCGCGGGCGCGACTTGTATATGGCCCTATCATACCTATCCCTGAGCTTGCATCATGATATATTCCTGATTATATTGAAGATAAAGAACAAACGTGGGAGTGTAGACTTGCAATAAGTGAGAGGGAGAGAGAAATCATGGCTTCAGCTTCTGGCGTGGCGGAGGTCAATGGAACGCGGCTGCGCTATGATGTGGCTGGCGAGGGACATCCGCTGGTGTTGATTCATGGTGGTCTGGAAGACAGGCGATTGTGGGACGATCAATTTGATACTTTTGCGCAACACTACCGGGTCATCCGCTATGACGTGCGTGGCTATGGCGAATCTCCTCTGGAGACAACGTGGACACGAACCTACTCACTGGGCCAGGATTTGTACGAACTGCTGCGGTTTCTAGAGGTTGAGCGGACATATATTCTGGGGCTGTCGATGGGAGCAGCTCTCGCGGTCGATTTCTTGCTTACGCATCCCGGCATGGTGGACGCGCTCATTCCCGTCGCCCCCGGCCTGAGCGGCTATGAATTTGTCGAAAACGAGTTCCCGCTTGAGACCCAGATCGAGGGTGCGCTGGCGGAGGGCGACATTCCACGGGCCGTCGACCTGACGTTGCAATGGTGGACGGCTGGTCCACATCGCCCGCTGGAAGAGGTTAATCCCATCGTGCGAGACCGTGTGCGCGAGATGACGCTGCATAACTTCGAGCGGCCAGACGAGGAGAATGTACCGCAACCAGAGGCGATGGAACCGCGACCCATGAGCCGGCTCGCGGAGATTGCCGCGCCGACAATGGTGGTCGTGGGCGACCAGGATGTGCGCGATATCCAGCGTGTGGCGAACCTGTTAGAGGCATACGTCACGGGCGCGAGAAAAGTAGTTATCCCCGATACCGCTCACCATCTCAATATGGAGCGCCCCGACTTGTTCAACGCGCTCGTGCTGGATTTTTTGTCGACGCTCTAAAGAGTGTATCTTGCAAAAAGGATAGCATGAGATTGCCAGATTGGGCGCTCGCGCCCAATCTGGCAATCTCATGCTATCCTTTTTATGATATGCCCCAAAAATTTTTTGAGATTTTGGAATTTGCCAAAATTCTAATCAAAAGAGGTGAATTCGTTTATTGACTTTTTAAAAGTGACCGACTACAATTAGAAGAGACTTGAACGGCTTCGCGTTGAAATTTTAGGAGGCAGTTTCATGGCTGTTATGCAATCCGACTTTTATCGTCATGAGAACCTCGTTCGCAAATCAATTCAGATCCCCTCGCTCCAGCATAAGGAACTCAAGGCTCTGGCCGTTGAACTGGAAGCATCGCTAGGGGATGTAGTGGAGACTATAATGGAACTGATGCAACAGGACGACTACCGGCAAGTAAAAGCAGCGATTATACAGAAACGTGAACTTTCCCCCATCACTCACGCACTTGATGACGCTTACGCCTATCTTGGCTCCCTCCCAGAAACTCTCGATGATGCCCGTTTCTTTTTTGATGCCGGACATGAAGGTATGGTTGCATAGGATAATAGTGCATGAGTAGTGAGGCGAGGCATTTAGCGCCCAGCCCGCAGCATTCCAGACAACATGAGACGCCCCCGAACCATCCCCATCCACTCAGCCCACGGCGTGGTGAGATCTGGGATGTGAACTGGTCTCCCGGACGAGGAGCTGAACAACAGGGGACGCGGCCAGCGCTAATTATTCAGAATGATCGAGGCAATGCGTCCTCCTCTTA
>DASTKE010000200.1:0-2495 GCA_035716105.1 Ktedonobacteraceae bacterium
GTGCAGCCTATTATGGTTTCGCCATAGAAAGGCAGGAAGACACATAAAGGGGACAGTTCTAGATGTTCCGTTTGTTCTGCGAAAGTCGAGATACTCTCGATTCTCACCTGTGGAGGATTCATATGAACACACCAAAGGCGATCATCTTCGACCTGGATGGTGTCCTCACCGACACCTCTGAATACCATTATCAAGCCTGGAAACACCTGGCTGATGACGAAGGTATTGCTTTCACGCACGAGGAGAACGACGCTCACCTACGCGGCGTGGGACGGCGCGACTCGCTTCTGTACCTGCTCAGGGGCCGCACGGCGTCTGAAGAGCAGATGCAGGACATGATGGATCGGAAAAATCGCTATTACGCGAAACTGATCAAGAATATGACGCCCAAAGAGGTCGTACTCGGCGGTCTAGACCTCTTGAAAGAAATACGGCGAGCAGGCATCAAAACGGCCATTGCCTCTGCCAGCAAAAACACGATGACCGTGTTGCGACTGTTGGACCTCCTTTCCTATTTTGATGGCATCGCTGATGGCAATAGTGTTGTTCATGGGAAGCCTGCACCCGATGTTTTCATCTTCGCGGCTGGTCTCGTGAACACGCCAACACGAGACTGCCTGGGGGTTGAGGATGCCAACGCTGGTATCGAGGCGATCAAAGCGGCAGGGATGACGGCTCTTGGCATCGGCCCGAAAGAACGTTTTCCCATGGCTGACAAGGTCTTAGATAACCTTGAAAAGAAAACACTCCGGGACATGCTCACATAACAAAAAATGTCATGAACGCCAGAGCTTATTCAAGATGTATCAGAATATATGAGGAAGGAGACTTTTGTGAACCTTTGGCAGATTAGCGAACAAACCTTTGACCCGGCACCGAAAAAGCTCTACAGTCAAGAGAGCGTCTATACGATTGGCAACGGCTACTTCTGCACGCACGGCACATTTGAAGAGGGCTACCCGCAGGCGAATCCCGCGACCCTGCTCTATGGTGTATTTGACGAAGTTCCCATCGCGAAAGAAGAACTGGCAAACGCTCCTGATTGGACCCCTCTTCAACTATTCGTGAATGGAGAACGGTTCCGTCTCGACAAGGGTCATCTTCTTGACTATCAACGCACGCTGGACATGGAACATGGCGTGCTGCACCGCACGGTCCGCTGGGAAAGTGCAACGGGTGCGCGCCTTCTCATCACGATCGAACGTGTTGCCAGTCTTGCAGATGAGCACGTGGGCCTCATTCGCTATAGCGTGACGGTGGAGCAAGCAAGCGATGATATCACGCTTGTGCTGCTGGCAAGTTTCAACACCGCGGTCGGTAACTACAATGTGATGCATTGGGAAACCACCGATCAAGGCCACCAGGATGGTCTCACCTGGCTCAAGAGCGAGACCAGACGGCGAGGCGTTGAGCTCGCACAGACCATGAGCTTTACCACGACGGCTTCGGACTTCACGACTGAATGCAACGACACGGATTTTGCACCTAATATTCGCCTGCATGGAAAACTGGCACCAGGAGCGACGCTGACGGCAGAAAAGATGGTCGTGATGTACACCTCACGCGACGGTGGAGAACCGCTGCCTACCGCACTCCACCACCACCAGCAGTTGACTTCCACCGGGTATGACGCGCTGCTTGCACAACACCAGGAGGCATGGCACCACTTCTGGCAAGCAACAGACATTCTCATCGAAGGTGACGACAAAGCCCAACGTGGGATACGCTACAATATCTATCAACTGCGCATCAACGCCTCGCTACATGATGACCGCTACAGTATCGCGGCAAAGGGTTTGACGGGCTTCGGGTATCGAGGGCACGTTTTCCACGACACCGAGATTTTCATGCTTCCCTTCTTCATCTCTAGCATGCCCGATGTCGCGCGCAACCTGGTGATGTACCGCTACCATACCTTATCAGGCGCACGCAGGAAAGCGCAAAAGAACGGCTACGAGGGAGCACAATATGCCTGGGAGAGTACGCTTAGTGGAGACGAGACAACGCCACCATCGATGGTGCATCCAGAAAGAGGCGAAGTCATTGCTATCCTCAATGCCCAACGCGAAATCCATATCAGTGCCTGCGTTGCATATGCTGCGTGGCGGTATTGGGCAATGACAGGAGATGATGAGTTCATGCGCGACTACGGAGCAGAGATCATCCTGAGTACTGCTCTCTTCTGGGGGAGTCGCGTCGAAAAGAACCCTGAACGCAATGAGTACGAGATCAATAATGTGATTGGTCCCGACGAGTGGCATGAGCGCGTCAACAACAATACCTATACCAACTACATGGCGCGTTGGAATCTCCAGACGGCGCTCGCTCTCCTGAACTGGCTGCATGAGTACGCCCCTGACAAGGCAAAAGCGTTGGAGCAACAACTCGATCTGACGGACCAGCGTTTGGACTACTGGCGAAACGTCATCAAGCGGATACGCATTCCACGAGACCAGCAGAGCGGTGTGTTTGAGCAATTTGATGGGTTCTTCGAG
>DASTKE010000201.1:0-7795 GCA_035716105.1 Ktedonobacteraceae bacterium
CTATCACGAAAGAGGGGCTGGAATGAGTGGAATGAAATGGCTTGCAGGCCATTTCATTCCACTCATTCCAGCCCCTCTTCCGTGATGCTTATTCATATCTACGGCCTATAGGCACGCTCTGGGGTGGCACGTTTTGCATAGCTCCCATGCCTGGCATACCGGGCATGGAGGGCGCGGCACTGAGGTTGGTGGCACAGTAGGGGCAGAAGGACCAGCGCAACTCAAGCAAGCGCTCGCACTTGGGGCAGGGGCGCTTCAGCTTCTGGCCGCAGGAGGGGCAAATCTGGAAATCTCCCTCGATGCGCGCATGGCAGTTATTGCAGGTCTGGCGCTCGGTCATCTCGGCCAGCAGCGACTCCTCCTCTAGCTGGCGCTCGTAAATCTCGGCCAGCGTCTGACGAGGGCGCAGGATCAGGTAAATGAAGAGGCCACCGATGAAGAAGACGGCCACCAGGATGGTGGCGAGAATCTGCGTGAGGAAATCCTGGGTGCGGGAGCGAATATCGCGGAATGTCCAGACGACCAGACTGAGCCAGAAAATGACAACAAAAGCGACTACGAAGCCAATCACTATTCCAAGAGCATTTTGCAGCGTCGTTAATAAGCTATTGCCTGATGTAGTATCGGCCAGCACAAGCATGAAATGTGGTATCACAGGACTATTGCCCCTTTCAATTCAGAAAAATACATAGGTTCGGTTCGCTACAGTATATACAACGTACAGGAAACACAAACGACAACAGAATAGGACTAGATATTGCAATAATTTTGTTTGTCGCAATGGGTGGCGGAGTCACCCATTGCGACAAACAAAATTATTGCAATAGTACCGTTTTGATCTCGCCTGAACGAATGGTCACATGAAGCGACTGCTCTTCACCATCCCAGGGCAGAGATGATAGTATCTCCTCCTGTAAGTTTGCCATAAAAGCGCCAGTAAAAGCAAGAGGTGTATGTGTATTCTTGTCTGCACCCTTGCTTGCCCCGCTCTCCGCGTCCGTTTGCTTGAACAGCGCGGGTCGCAGCGTTGCTTCAACATCGTGCGGCAGCGGGTTGTAGACGCGCACAACCAGTCCTTGCCCATCATTACTACGTTTGATGGCGCTGACTACGATTCCGGCAGGTTCCACCGCCAGCAATTGAGCGCGTGAGGGCTGCTGGCCCGTGTGCTGGTCGGTCGTGAGCGCTCGGACTCCTGTATTGAAGGACTGGGCCTCGCGTAGGACGAGCGCGCCGTCCGACTGCCAGTCGCCGCTATGTGGCACCAGCGCGTAGTCGAAAACGTGCTGGCCCAGGCATTGCGCTTCCGGCGTATGCTCCATTGGCCCGGCATGTCCCTTGCGCGTGGCAAGATCGCCCCGCGAGAGCCATTCCACGCAGCGCAACAGGGTGACAGCAACGGCCATACCCTCTGCTGACATACCGGGGCCGCTTTGCAACACTTCGTACTCTGGCAGGCCGCGATTCAGCACGCCCAGCCCGATCTCTCCATTGCTGATGTCGACAAAGCGCTTTTGCGGGAAGGTGTTGACCGGTGCTTCCGCCCACGCGCTCACGTCAGCCGATCTCGCTGCCGTGATGGGACGGCTGCGCACCTCGAATGTTCCCTCGGCAGCCACCTGCCCGACGCGAAACGGAACCGGAAAAGCCACGCGCAAGCGATGATCCTTCGCCGCGTTATCTACGCTCGTCTGTATATCAATACGTCGAAGCCCAGGGATAAGTGTCACCTCGCTGGTGATGGGATATGTGACCAGCTTCGCGCTGCGACCGGCGCGCTCAGCGCTGGCCGCAGCAGGCAGCTTCCAGCGTCCACTGATGCGCAGCGTGGCGCGCACAGAGCCAACATTGACCAGCTCAATGCGCGGCGGCTCAACAGGAGCGCTGACGAGCGTGTTTTGCTCCGGTGGGCAATAGGTATACAGGTCGCCCACGTCGCCATCGTCCAGGAAGCGGTTGAGGCCGGAGAAGACCGCGCCCGTCTGCTTATCGGTAATGGTCAGCGTGCCATCTGCCGCGTTTGCCTCGACGCGGTACCATTCATTCTCGATGGTGTTGGTGCTATCTGCTTGTGCGGAAGTCTCCGTAGGGGCGATCCCTTGTGGTCGCCCGCCTTGCCCTTGATTATTGATTGGATTGGATGCCTCTGTTCCGGCTAGCACGGGCGACCACAAGGGATCGCCCCTACGGTCGATGGTGTTGGCGCTATCCGCTAGCGCGGGCGACCACAAGGGATCGCCCCTACGGTCAATGCTCCCTGACGGCTCCGTAGGGGCGATCCCTTGTGGTCGCCCGGCGTTTTGTGCCAGGTTGTCTTGTCCCTGTTGTACCGTTTCGTCCAGGCCGCGTGGGTAGAGCCAGTAGGTTTTGAGGCCATAGGCGGGCAGGTCGGAGGCGACGAATTCGACTGTTTCGCGTGCCTGATCGACGACGGAGAGGTGCAAGGTGTGGATATCTTCCCGGTTGAGCAGTTCCAGCAATTGGCCTTCGAGTGCCAGCAGTTCGGCCTTGTTTGCCACGCCCTGCCCTCTTGCTGCAATCAGCAGTTCGATGCGCGCCACGCCGGGATGCTTCTGCTCGTCGACCTCGACGCGCACGTGGGTAATCACATTGGCATCCTCGTCCTCGCCAAGTGTGGTGTTGAGTGTACTGTGTGCCATGTCGATCAACGCGCCAGGTTCGCTGGCATCCAGGAAGGCCAGCATAGCCTGCACCGTCTCGCGAGGCAGTTCCATCGCGCCGCGTTCCTGGCTCCAACGATTGATGACCGTGTAGGGCATGGTGGTACCATGCTCATCGACGAGCGCCGCTTTGTGCAGCGAGCCGGGCAACTGCACGACCGCCTGCGCCACGGCGGTTCGCGGCCCAGGAGCGGGATTGAAGACAACGATGGGAACGGGTGGGTGGCCGGAGTGCGCCGGGGCAAAGGGGGCGCGAGTATCGGTCGCCTCGACGATGGATTGCATGGCCTGCGCCAGGATGCTCTCGCTTACCTGCTGGCTCTCGGCGAAGCGCACACGATTCTCCGCGTGTACCTGGTCGATGCTACAGCCGCAGATGCTGTCGTGTGGATGATTCTGCAACAGGTATTTCCAGGCCAGCCGCACAAGTCCTGCCGGATAGGACGCGCCCAACTGTGCCGCCCACGCGGTCAGTGGTTCCACCCAGCGCTCAAGCAGGTGCTCGGTAGCCGTGTTCTGCTGCTTGATCCACATGCGAGTGGAGAGCACCGCCGGCAGCAGGTGCGAGTACTGGCTACTGCGCATCTCACCCTGCAACACCTGTAAATCTCCATCGGGGTTTTGCTGGCGCATCGCCTCGATGTATTGCGGCAGCGTGCCGATCTGCACCTGGATAGAGTCGTAATCCTTTGCTCCGCTATGCTGAGCATGGGCGGGTTGAGCGGCCTCCATCAGCACCTGCGCCAGCGACTGCTCGTGGCGCGCGTCAGCAGCCGGAATGGAACGCAGCAAGGCGTTGGCACCCTTGATGGTCGCGGGCAAGCCGTCCTGTGGTTCGAGGTGGTCGGAGCCGTTCATGAAGAGCAGGGTGCTGGTGGTGGCTTTGGGGAGCAGGTTAGCGGCGAGCAGTTCGACGCGAGCGGCAAAATCGTGTGGGTTGAGGGGCATCGTGCGGGCATTGGAGTAGCCGAAGGTGTCCGCCAGGTGAATCACTAGTACTTTCGTACCGTCTGGCGCGGCCCAGAAGAATTCACTTTTCCGGGCCTCGTCGCTGACGCCGCGCCAGAAAACGGCGTTGTCGATGCCGAAGCCGCGCAAGATTTGTGGCATCTGCGCGATGTGTCCGAAGCAGTCGGGCAGGTAGCCGACGCGCATGGGTTCGCCAAAATCGGCGGCGCGCCGCAAGCCGAACTGCAAATTGCGCACCAGCGCTTCGCCACTGACCAGAAACTCATCGGGCTGCAAGTACCAGGGGCCGATCAGCACGCGCCCCGACTGGATGTGGCGCTTGAGCCGCTCCTGCTGCTCCGGCTGCACCTCCAGGTAATCGTCCAATACGATGGTTTGACCATCCAGCATAAAGTACAAGAAATCAGGGTCCCGGTCTAAGATGTCGAGCAATGTATCAATCGTATGAACAAGACGAATACGAAACTGCTGGAATGTCTGATACCATTCGCGGTCCCAGTGGGTATGTGGTACGATAATGACGGTGAGTTGGCGGCTCATGATGCTCCTTCAGCATAGGGGCGCTAGCTGATAACGCCCAATGAGGCTGGATCGAGATGACAACGACTGTCATCCACGTTTTACGGGCGCTTGACCAGCACCCGTGATGCATCTCTTCGTATTCCATGCCGGGTGCATTTCTCTTCAGAGGAAGCTCCCAGGCAGGTAACGGAACCTATTATAAAGGAAGAAGCGCGACAAGGCAACGTTCCGGTAGCGTTTATTTTTAGGAGCGAGAGCGATTTGACACGGTACATTAGCCCATGTTATGATATCAATCCAGATCAGAGTGTTTCTTTCTGTATCAGAAGGCGAGATTGCCAATCATTGGTTTGACGTGAAAAAAGTGGCCGGACATGTCATTCTGAGCGCAGCGAAGAATCCCCAATCGGCCTGGTCGAGCGGTTGGTTGCTAGAGATTCTTCGCTGCGCTCAGAATGACAGGCCAGAGGCTCTTTTTCATGGCTTGCCGTAAAAACTGGCCCAGAAGTGTCATTCTGAGCGCCGCGAAGAATCTCTAATCCGCCTGGTCGAGCGGGTGATGGCCAGAGATTCTTCGCGGCACTCAGAATGACATCCCAGAGGCTCTTTTTCATGGTATGCCTTTACACATCGAGCAGATGTTCCGAGATACTACCAGCCATTTTGCAGGGATGGGATTCTGTGCTATAATGGAACAAGCGTTCTATTCAACACAAAGAGAGGAGACGTTTCATGGCGAGTGGTAACTACGCGAAGAGGATAACGCCACAGCAGCCAGAGACTACAACGGTTATTCCCCGCCGGGCCACACGCCATTTAGAGGAGGCCGCTACAGGGGAGGATGAGCTGGAGACAGAGAGGCATACGCAGGAACTCCTGCCAGCCCGCGTTCGAGAGATAGCGATACGTCCATCGTTTGTGATAGATCAATTCAAAGAACACCCCTTCCACAGGCACCGATCCTGGCTGCAGCCCCTGCTGATCTGCGTAGCCTGCATCGTCATCGCGGGGCTGGTGCTGATATCTGCGAGTATGTACCAGCGACCCGGTCAATCTGTCATTGTGGGTACCGGAGGGCTTGTCTATCCCATCCAGGTTGGTGGCTCCATCGGCAATATCAATACCTGGAATAACAGCAACGGGCCGCTGGCACCGGAGAAGCCGATTGTTCATAGCGGGCCGTACTCCGTCATCGGCAAGCCCACGATTACCGCCGATTTTATCAACCGTGTGCTCGCCGCCTATCACTCGCCCGCGGCGGGGAAGGGGCAGTCACTGTATAATCTCGGTGTGAAGTATGGCATCGATCCGGCTTTCGCGCTGGCCTTCTTCCTGCACGAAAGCACCTTTGGACGCTATGGCATGGCGACAACCACGCTTTCGCTCGGCAACCTGCGCTGTATTCCCAACTATCCTTGCGTCAACGGCTACGCCGGATTTTCCAGTTGGGAGCAGGGCTTCGAGGAATGGTACAAGCTCATACGCAACCTGTACGTCGCCGTCTGGGGCAAAACCACCGTTGCCCAGATCATTCCCACCTACGCCCCGGCCAGTGACCATAACAACGAAGCCGCCTACATCTCCGCCGTCGAGCACTCCATCGACACCTGGCACGCCGGTCAGCTCATGGTTTCGTGACAGCAGGAAAACGTAGGAGCCGATTTCTCGGCCATTCGGCGAAGCCGATAAATCGGCGGTGAGCGCGATAAATCGGCTCCTACGGGGACACGATGGAGATGGGGCGCACGGGGGAGCCGGTCGCGCCGCGCATCTTGAGCGGGAGGCAGACGAAGAGAAATTCGTACCGCTGCTCTCGCGCCAGTTCCTCCAGGTACAGATTTTCCATGATGTAGATACCATTTCTCACCAGCAGGATCAGATGTCCCGGCAAGGTGATATTGAGGCCGGGGTCGACAACACCCGGCACATCCCAGGCCACATTATCCGCGCCCACTGCCCGTACGCGCCGCTCTGCCAGCCATAGAGATGCATCCGCCGTCATGCCGGTGGCCGCGAGATAGGCTTCCGCGTCCTCCCACAGTGTTCCATTGCCGATACGCACCAGCACGATGTCGCCCTCGCGCACCTCTACACCCTGCTGTCGCGCCGCCGCCTCCAGATCGTCGCGAGTGATTGGCTGATCGTCCGCGACCCGCTCGACGCCTTTTAGGCGCGCCACATCCAGCAGCACGCCGCGACCCACGAGCGGCGGGATGGTCTCCGCGCCCAGTTCACTGAAGCCTGCCCCGGTCTGTAGCTGCGCGTTGATCTCGCGGCCACCATAGAGCGTCATGTTCTCCGCCTGGTGGGATAGGGCATCGATATGCGTGCCGGAATGCTCCGCCGTGTAAATGACGCCGGAGGCGCTGGTGCGCGTCGAACCTGTATCCGGCTCGTGACGGCGGTGCAGCGTGTAGACAAAGCCGGGCGCGTGCGAAGGAAATATGGGCGCGCCGAAGTAGCGCGGCTGTTCCAGGTCATAGACCCGCGCGGAAGAGAGTTCGCGTAGCAGGTTTTCCATGCAACTCGTCCTTTCTCGGATATGTTCTACTGATATATACAACCATACGATAGAGATAGGGGGAGGGTCATGTCGCCGTCAGCGATGGTAGGCGTCTCAAGACCCAGCGCAGGCTGAAGCCCTGCACCAGGAGGGTGAAGAAGACAACGGCATAGGTGGAGAAGACCAGCGTGTCGCGGTCAGGTACCGCGAGTGGCAGCGCGAGCACGAGGGCCAGCGAGAGCGCCCCACGCAGGCCGCTCCAGAAGATGAGCACGCGCCAGGGACGCTCGATACCCAGGCGCAGTGGACGGTTGAGCACCAGCAGGCAGAGCACGAGCGCCAGCCGCGCCAGCAGTACCGCTACGATGGCGAGCAGCGCTGTCATGAGCAGCGGGAGGCGTGTGCTGCCGATGAGAATCGCGTTGAGGCTCAACTGCGCGCCGACCAGCAGGAAGATGAGCGCGTTGGCAAGAAAGGCCAGCGCTTCCCAGAAGGTGTCGACCGCCTCTTGCGTATGGACGGACATGCCCGTGCTCCGCCCGTAGCTGCCGAACAGCAGCGCGGCCAGGATAACCGCCAGGATGCCGGAGGTATGCAGCGCATCAGCCAGCAGGTAGACGCCATACGCGGTGACAATCGTGATGGTGATCTCGATCAGGGGTTCGTCTATCAGCCGCACCAGCCGGCTGACGAGGAAGCCAAAGCCCAGGCCGATCAAGGCTCCGCCGCCCGCCTCAAGCAGAAAGTCCAGGACGCCATCCAGCCATGCCTGCGCGCCCGTAGGAGCCGTTCCTTGCATGGAGAGCAGGACGAAGGCGAGAAAGGTCGCGTAGAGCGAGCCAGCCATGCCGTCGTTAAAGAGGCTTTCCCCCTCGATGATGGTTGAAAGGCCGGTATCAACCTTTAACTGCCGGAACAGGCCCAGCACGGCCACCGGGTCGGTGGGCGAGAGAATCGCGGCCAGCAGCAGCGAAGGCAGCCAGTCGATGCCCATGAGGAAATGCAATGGCACGGCAATAATAAGCAGCGAGAGCAGCACTCCCGGTCCGGCCAGCAAGAAGACCGCCCGCCAGTGGGCGCGCAGATAGGCCGTCTCCATCTCCCACGCGCCTTGAAAGAG
>DASTKE010000202.1:0-9546 GCA_035716105.1 Ktedonobacteraceae bacterium
GGACGCATACCGATCACCATGCTGACGTGACCGGGGCCAAGGAAGCCGTCCAGGCGCAAATCGGGCGAGTCGAGAATGGCTTTGATGGAAGGAATAATCGTGACGTGGTTGCAGAAGACCGAGAAATTCTTGATGTTTTCCTCCCGCGCCCGCAGCAGTGTAACGGCAGTCGATGGAGCCGTGGTCTCGAAGCCGATGGCAAAGAAGACCACCCGGCGGTCGGGATGCTGGCGAGCCAGTTTGAGGGCGTCGAGGGGCGAGTAGACAAAGCGCACATCGGCACCATCGGCCTTCGCGTCCAGCAGACTGCCCTTAGAACCCGGCACGCGCATCATATCGCCAAAGGTGGTGAAAATGACATCATCCATGCGAGCAATGGCAATCGCATCGTCGATACGGCCCATCGGCAGCACGCAGACCGGACAACCTGGCCCATGCACCAGATCAATATTGCGCGGCAGCACGTCCTCGACGCCATGTTTGTAGATCGTGTGCGTATGCCCGCCACAGACCTCCATCAACTTGAAGGTCCGGTCACCGCTCAACTGGGCGATCTCTTCAGAGATGCGCTTTGCCAGTTCTGGATCGCGGTACTCGTCAACGTATTTCATGCTCATCTGCCTTGCTCCTTCATATAAAGAAATACCACCAGGACACCCGCTGCCT
Source organism: Ktedonobacteraceae bacterium (assembly GCA_035716105.1). Lineage (GTDB taxonomy): Bacteria > Chloroflexota > Ktedonobacteria > Ktedonobacterales > Ktedonobacteraceae > CADDYT01. The sequence continues at coordinate 667 of DASTKE010000202.1, forward strand.
TGATCGTCCCCCGGACGCGGCTGGGGCCACTCCACCGCCTCCTCTCCACCCCTGTCCCTACAGCAACCCGCGTCGGACTGTGTAGGTGTAGAGGCAGGGGTGGGGTGGTTGGGATGGGTGGCCCCTTGCGGGTGCCTTTTTCCCATTCCCGCATCCCCGCCCCTACAGTGTCCCATACCCCTACAATAGGGCGTGGACAACCTCGAACAGCGCGTGATAGGCGGTGGCTTGCGCCTCCTGGATGCGCGGGATGTGATCGCTTGGTGAGACGATACAAAAATCGACGGCGGCGGAACGCAGCGCCTTGCCGCCATCGTAACCAGCCAGCGCCACCGTCAATAACCCCTGCTTTTTCGCCTGCTCCAACGCCGCCAATACGTTCGACGAATTGCCACTGGTCGAGATGCCCACGGCAATGTCGCCGCGCCGCCCGAAGGCGATTATCTGCCGGGCAAACACGTTGTCAAAGCCGACATCGTTGGCTACCGCCGTGACAACCGCGATATCATTGGTCAGTGAGATGGCGGGCAGCGGCTTCAGGCCGGGAAATGGCGGGTTGAGCAGTTCGGCTACCAGGTCCTGGGCATCGGTCGTGCTGCCACCATTGCCGAAAGCCAGCAGCGTCGCGCCCCCGGAAAATGCCTGCGCCATCGCCCGGCCCGCCGCCACAATCTGCTCGCCAGCATGTGCAAGCATAGCCTGGCGCAGGGCTACCACCTCGTGGCACTTCTCAATTGTCGAGTGGCGCACCTGCGCCAGCACATCCTCTATACTGGCTTTCCCGCCCTCAAAGAGGAAGGGATAAAATAGCCGGTCGTACTCGGAGCCTTCGCTGTCATGCATCGCCTGCTTCTCCTGCTTCTTCCAGTACGGCAATCGCCACGCCGCCATGCACCAGCAACAGCGTGCCAGCGCTGACATGCTCCACGAGCGTAATATCAACCTCTTCCGTCGTGTCCTCTACCTCCACCAGCGCCAGCCCGCTCTCCTGCTCGACACGCCGCACCCTGACCGCGACCGCCTCATCTGAGCAGGTAATACAATGCCCCTCGTGGTCGAGGCTGCAAGACATGCCACCGAGCAAGAGTACAGGTTTTATCTGCTCTTGATTCTGTATTGGTTGCGGCGGGCGACCACCAGGGTCGCCCCTACGGTCTTCCATGCTCATGATAGCAAGCCCTCGTGTTCAAAGAAGATATGCACCAGTTCCCATAGGACGTGATAGAGGGTCTCGTGCGTCTCCTGGATGGCAAATGGATCGGGTGAGCGAACGACGAAACAGAAATCCAACTCCGCCTGTTGCAACAATCCACCATCGCCGCCAGCCAGGCCCAGCGTCAGCATTCCCATGCGTCGGGCTTCAGCCAGCGCCTCCGCGACGTTGGCGCAGTTGCCATCCAGCGAGAAGCCCATCGCCATGTCCTGTGTCCGGCCAAGCACGCTCAGTTGACGGGCAAACGAGCGCACAGCATCCTTGCCCTGCATCAGGCCGCTGATGGTCGCGCTGTCGTTGGTCAAGGCCAGGGCGGGTAATGCGCGTTTGCCCACAATGACAGGGTGAACGAACTCCACGGAGACGTGCTGGGCATCGGTCGCGCTGGCTCCGTTGCCAAAAGCCAGCAGCCGCCCGCCCTGATGGAAGCGCCGTGCCATCGCCCAGCACGCCTCCGCGATGCGCCCGGCCTCCACCGCGAAGAAGGCTTCCGGCACCGAGGCGCTCTGCTCAAAGCGTTGTGTCACCAGCGCGTACAGGTCTGGCTGCCTTTTTTCTCCCTGCTCTCGCTCTACAGTCAAGTATTCACCTCGTCATTCAATCTGGCTCGAACGCAGCATATCCATCTCGTCGATATAGCCCTGGCCGAAGAGTTGCAGCGCCTTCATCGTCTCTCGCGCCTCGTTCTCATCGATCTTGCTCATGGCGAAGCCCACGTGGATCAGCACCCAGTCGCCCGGCCCAATGCCTTCGGGCCGCACCAACGCCACACTCACGTTTCGCTTCACCCCCGAAACATCGACCTTCGCGATAGAATTGGCATCATCCACGATGTCTACGATCTGACCCGGTATACCAAGACACATATTTGGCCTCCTTCCAGAGGTTGAGATAAATTAACACCTGTAAAATCAGGATAGTTCTTCGTTGGCTCGCAGTTGTCGCAGTTGTGCAGCCGCTACTGCCAGTTGACCCAGACTGATGCCGCCATCGTTGGGCGGCACGCGCCGGTTGATAAAGACCTGAAACGCCATCTCCTCCAAACGCGCCTTCAGTTGCTCAAGCAGCAGCCGGTTCTGAAAGACGCCCCCACTGAGCGCGACCACATTCAGTCCACTCTGTTCGCGCACCCGCAAACAACTCAGCGTCAGCAATTCGGCTATTGAGCGATGGAAGCGGGCGGCGATCTGTGGCACCGGCACACCTCGCTGGATATCACCCACAATGGCGCGTATGAAAGGCGTAACATCCAGCACTGACGGTTGAGCATAAGACTTCGGCAAATTACCCTGGCCCATCCCCAGGCCACCCCTTGCGGGTGGCCTGGGGTGGTGCGGCGCGGGTGGCCTGGGGATGGGCCATTCTGGTACATTGGCGGTTGCATCCTGCTCACCCGCCTGTGAGGCCAGCGCCTCTAATTCGATTGCCGCCTGACCCTCGTATTGCACTTCGCGGCGTATACAAAGCAGAGCGGCCACAGCATCGAAGAGACGACCCAGGCTGGAGGTCGGTGGGCAGTTGAGGCCGCGAGCGATCATCTGCGAGAGCGTGCGCCACTTCGAGCGCTCCAACTGCTGCACAAAGGGAATATCCAACTCCAAAAAGGCGTCGCCGTATGTCTGCTTCAGATACGCCGCCGCCATACGCCAGGGCTGGTGGATGGCTTGTTCGCCGCCGGGCAGTGGCACGTAGGCCAGGTGAGCCACGCGCCCAAAGCCCAGCAGGTCGGCAATCATTATTTCGCCACCCCACACGGCACCATCTGTGCCATAGCCCGTGCCGTCAGCCGCGACGCCGATTACGGGGCCGCTTATGCCGTGCTCGGCCAGCACGCTGGCGATGTGCGCGTGGTGGTGCTGCACGCCGATTTTGCGCGGGATATCCAGATCAAGCGCGTACTTCGTCGCCAGGTATTCCGGGTGCAGATCGTAGGCCACCGCTTCGGGATAGATGTCGAAGAGGCGCTGGAAATGCTCGATGCCCTCGCGAAACGAGGTGAGCGTTTCCAGGTTTTCCAGGTCGCCGATGTGGTGGCTGACAAAAGCCTGTCGTCCCTTCCCCAGGCAGAAGGTGTTCTTGAGATGCGCGCCACAAGCCAGCAATGGCATGGGCAGTTCGGATGAGAGTGCGATTGGCTCCGGCGCGTAGCCCCGCGAGCGGCGGAAAAACTGCTCGCCACCAGCCGCGACGCGCATAACCGAATCATCGCAGCGCATGTGAATTGCACGATTATGCAGCAGCATCCCTTCAGCAGTGGGAGCCAGTCGCGCCTGCGCGTCGTCATCGCGGTAGGCAATCGGCTCATCGCTCAGGTTGCCACTGGTCATGACGAGCGCTGCGGGGCGTCCTGGCGGCAGGGTCGCGGCAAACGCACGCAGCAGCAAATGATGTAGCGGCGTGTAGGGCAACATGATGCCGAGCGTGGTATGCGCCGGTGCGACGCCAGGGGCGACGGGACAATCTGGCAGCAAGTCAAGCAGCACGATGGGCCTCTGGCACGCTTGCAGCAACGTGGCCTCGGCCTCGCTCACACGGCAGAGTTGCCGGGCCGTTTCCAGGTCAGGAACCATCAGCGCGAAGGGCCGGGCCTCACGGTGCTTGCGCTGCCGGAGCCGCTGCACGGCCTCCGCGTTCAAGGCATCGCAAGCCAGGTGATAGCCCCCCAATCCTTTGATGGCAAGAATGGCTCCTCCGACCAGTCGCTGTGCCGCCAATTCAATGGCGTCGTCTGGAGTTGCAACGGACTGGGAAGCGGTTGATGACCAATCGAGCAGATCGACCTGTGGGCCACAGACGGGGCAGGCGTTGGGCTGCGCGTGAAAACGCCGGTTGAGCGGGTCGTCGTATTCCGACTGGCAGGCCGGGCAGAGCGGGAAGACGCGCATGGTCGTCTTGTCGCGATCATAGGGAACATCCTGCACAATGGTGAAGCGCGGGCCGCAGTTGGTGCAGTTGATGAATGGATAGCCGTAGCGCCGGTCATCAGGATCGAAGAGTTCATGCAGGCAGTCGTCGCAGGTAGCGGTATCGGGCGAGATGAGGGCGCGGCGCTCGCTTCCATGCTGGCTGTGCCTGATGGTGAACGTCGTATCACAGCAGGGCGTTACTTGCTCGCTCATCACGCTATCAATGCGCGCTAAGGGCGGCTTTTCGGCGTAGAAGACGATCAGGAAGCTATCAAGGCTCTCGACAGGCCCCTCGATTTCGATGGTGACGCCGTTGCTGTCGTTGTAGACGAAGCCGGTCAGGGCAAAGCGCAGCGCCAGCCCGTAGACGAAGGGCCGGAAGCCGACGCCCTGCACAATGCCCTGCACAAGGATGCGCCGCCGCTGAATTGTCGAGCCTGTGACCAGTACCATAGCTCCTACTTCTTTCTAGAAGCGCTTTCTACGAGCGCTGCCAGTGTTCTTTCCGCGCTTTGCCCTCCACGGCAGCCATCAGCCATTCACACCAGGCATCGAGACCGTCACCGGTGCGGCAGCTTAGCTCGAACAGGCGCAGGCGCGGGTTGATTTCTAGCGCCTGCCGCCGGACCTTCGCCAGGTCGTAATCGACGTATGGCAGCAGATCGAGCTTGTTCACCACCATCGCCTGGGACACGGCGAACATCTGCGGATATTTGGCCGGTTTCTCGTCACCCTCGGTGGTGCTGGTGATGACCACGCGCAGGTCCTCTCCCAGTTCCCAGGTGGCGGGACAGACCAGGTTGCCGATGTTTTCGATGAAGAGTAGTTGAACGTGTGCCAGGTCAACCAGCGCCAGCGCGTCACGAATCATATGTGCCTCAAGGTGACAGGCCCCTCGCGTGTTGATCTGAACGGTTTCAGACGCGCCTGCCGCCTCGATGCGTTCCGCGTCAGCGCTGGTCTCAATATCGCCTTCGATCACACCGATGTGTACCTGCCCGCTCAGCCGTTTGATGGTGCGCTCCAGCAGCGTCGTCTTCCCGGCACCGGGCGCGCTCATTAGATTGATCGTGCAAATGCTGTGCGCGGTCAGCAACTGCCGGATGTCCTGAGCAATCGTATCATTAGCTGCCAGGATGTTCTGCGCAATAGTTACCTTTGGCACAATAGCTTCACTCCATTCAAGCAGGTCGTACAACCAACACCATAGGTGTTAACTTAAGCCTGCAGGCCACCCGCAAGGGGATGGCCCTACTAGAGACGCCAGTAACTGTCCGACCGTATTGAGTATAGTAGGGCCATCCCCTTGCGGGTGGCCTTCTATACCACCAACCCCTACGAGTTTTCGATCTCCATCTCAAGCACCTGTAGCTCGGTACCCGAAACCACCTCGCTCGACCACTCCTCACAGGTTGGACAGCGCACAATAAAGTTCGTGACGGGAAATTCCTGCTTGCAGTGCGGACACCAGGCACGATGCGAGACACGATCAACGGTTAACTGCGTTCCCGTCAAGATAGGGTCGAAGCTCGCCAGCATCTCGAAGCAAAACGTCAGCGAATCTATCACGATGCCGCTAGCCTCTCCTATCTTGAGCCGCACACTTTTCACACGAGCAGCCCCGCACTCTGCCGCCTTCTCCCTGACAACCTCAACTATGCTTTCCGCGATAGCCAATTCGTGCATGACCAACCTTGCTACTTTCAGGCCAACCCGGCTGGGCGCGATCAATCGGCCCCTACATGGTTCGCATTCGTAGATAGCGCTGGATGTCAGGGAGATTCTGGATAATCAGGACAGCCAGACCAATGGCAAGAGCCAGGCCAATGAGCTTGAACATGGTGGTTTTCCTTTCTCTGTACGCTATTGTCACATTTTATTGAGCAGATGCCAGGTGCAATTGCTCAACAAGCGAGTCAATCATCTTTACTGCCTCATCAACGGCTACCTGTACGGGTTCGCTCAATCCCATTTGCATCTCCTGGTAATCTTCACCTCCTCCGAAGGGAGCCGGTTCACAGCCGACAAGCAGGGTATGAATGGGACGCGCCCCCAGCGTTCTGGCGAAAGCAAGCACTTTTAAAGGCTCCATACTATGGTTATCAAGGGCTACTCTGCCAGCCTGCAGCCCTGTCTCAGCATTTATGTTTGACAGGTCTGGTTCGATCAAATAGAGAGTACCCGGCGCACCGCCTCTTGGAACAGCATCGACCAGGACAAGTGTGTCGTAGTCGTCGAGCAGGCTGTAAGCCAGTTCGATGCCGCGAATACCGAAATCGACGACGCGCACACCTTCTGGATACTTCCGGCTCAGCAGTCGTTGAGCGACCTCGACGCCGAAGCCGTCATCCCCAAGAAAGATGTTGCCGATGCAGGCGATAAGGATACGCCTCTGCGCACCGGACAGATGTTCAGAAGATGTAACGTTCATGCGCCACTCCACGCTGTATCCTGCATCTGATCGAGCACGTCCACTTCCTCTGGTAGAAAGAAGAAACGATGACCGGGGAGAACGCGCTCGTCCCATTGTTCCCGGCCCGGATCATCGTCGAGGGTGACGACCAGATAGATGTGATTCTCGAAATCCTGCTGGATGGTCTCGATCCTCGCGGTTTTGCCATCGATTAGCATATCCATGGGGTCGGTATGCGTACCCTGTCGCACCCGGCCTGGTCGCAGGCGTACACGATCTCCCGCCTTCACCTCTCTATTCCCGATAACTATAGATTCAGGTGGTGGATAATCCTCGCCTGGATACCCTCTATCCGCGTTATTCATGCTTGCCCTCCTTCATCGATTGAGCGCAGACCCCGGATGACTCCGTGCAGTTTCATGAATTGTTCAGAGGAGAGGGATTCGGTGCGTTCCAGTATTTCGCGAGCGCGCACGTCTCCCTGTCGAATCTCCTCTTTCTCCTCGTCCGAGAGCGTCAGGATACGCAGGGTCAGAATTTCATCGATCTCAGTTCCATCGAAAAGCGCTCCTGGACTTTCCGGGGCAATCTGTGGATAGTCGTACAGGATGATGGGTGACGATAACATCGTATCATATTCACCCTCGTTGCCGACCAGCACAGGCCATGTATGGAGATTTTGACAGCCTCCGGCAACATCTCGCAAGGCTTCGGGCGGGTCCATCAACGAGACGAAGGCCCCCTGATACGCCTGTAAGATGGTGTGAGTGGAGACGAAAGAGTGCAGGGCCACAGCATTATGCTGGTTTGTTACAGCGCTGGTTTCAGGTGTCCGGTTTTCGATGCGAATACGCAGTTTGAAAAGGTCGTCGTCCAGTGATTCGGCTGAGATGATGATAGTCCCGACGAGTGGCTGCTGCTCGCGGATAATGGTAGCTGACGATGCTTCGGAAGGGTTTCCCACTATCCGCTCACCGGGGAAAGTGATCTCGACAAGGCGAGAATGGGCAACAAGATCGGTCAGAGAGAGACGCGGGACGCTCACCTCGCGCTCAATGCCCTCCTGCCATGACTCGTTCATGGAACGATGTCCCATGCTATTTTCATTGAGGTCTGCTTCCGCAAACTGGGCCTGTGAAGGAGCAATCGCGGGCTGTGGCTGTATGGTGGTGCGTTGGAGTAAGTGCAGAAACCGCACGTGGATATCGAGCAATGTGTCCGCTGATCCCACTAACAAGCACTCGGTCTGCATCGTCCAGGGTTCTATGCCGCCATTTGCCTGGCTATACTCCCGTGGATACACGACGCCGAAGGACCATCGTTGTTGATTTTTGATGGCTGAGTGCCGGTATGGATAGAGAAGGTAGCCCTCGTAGAGCACGGCGTTGGCGATTTCTCTCACTTGCTCCATTTTCATAAGTGCGCCTCCTCACTATCTGTCGCCAGCAGTTGAGCAAAGACTTCCTCCCAGGTGGGAAGAGCGTGAGCGGCCTTGTACTGGTACAGCCGGTCGAAGATATCCTTGTGCAGGCGAATCCAGGCGGTGTTGGGATAGTAACGGGCAATCATTTCTTGCCAGACAGTAATGGGGAAACGGAAGGATGCTTCCTTCGACCAGGGAATTTGCGCGATCTGCACATTGCCTTCCTCACCCTCGTAGAAGATGGTTCCAGTGAACAGAAAGGCCAGTGGAACATCGCCCCCTTCCAGGGCGTTGAAGTACTTCGTGCTGACCACCTCAAAGTCGTAGGTGCAAGGGACAGGGAGATCAACGATAATGTTGCCCGTAAACTGCGGAACGACGATGCCAAGATGAGTCCAGAGCAAACTGTGCAGTGTTTCGCCCCAGCGTTCCGGTTCGCCAAAAACCTCTAATAATCGTGCCTTCTCTTCAGGATTGTAGCGGCGGCGCGGAACTACAAGCTGGATCTGGCTGCGAAGAGAGACAGAATCAATGAGCTCCTGTTCGTCATCGTTGCTGATGCGCAGTTTGAAAATGAGTGTCGGAGTCGCGGCGAAAGCAGGCGTCTCGACATCGATAACCTCAAAGCTCAGGTCTGGCATGCTGCTCTCCTCTCACGGGCTGGGATTTTGTGCGCAGGTCCGCAAAGAATTCCGCAATGGCTTCCCAGACTTCTGTTCCACCGCTCAGCCCCCTCCAATGGAGGCGGATCAGGCCGATGAGGTGATAACAGACATCAATTGGAACGATGTAGTACTCGCGTGTGTTCTTCAAGCGGTTGACGAGCAGCGCCTCAACGTCGGGTTCCATTTCATTGAGCATGGGAGTATCGCGAACGAGTTCCTGCCATCCTTCCAGATCGAGCAGGGATTCCATTGCTCCTGCT
>DASTKE010000203.1:0-4031 GCA_035716105.1 Ktedonobacteraceae bacterium
CGGGCCATCCACGCGCCAGATCACGCTGGACATGTACCGCGAGGGTCTGAGCATCGAGGAGATCGCCGAGCGCCGTACACTGAAAGCCAGCACCATCGAGAGCCACCTGGCCGAACTACTGGAAGCCGGGGAAGAGATCGATATCGAACGGCTGGTGCCGCCCAACCGCTACGAAATCATCCTCAACGCCTTCACACAGGTCGGTGATGGCGCGCTCAAGCCCATCAAAGAGTTTCTGGGCGACGAGTACTCCTACGGCGAGCTCCGCCTCGTCCGCTCTGCCATGCGCCGTCCCGTATAACCCATCCGTAGGGGCGCGATCAATCGGCCCCTACGGCCAGGGCTATTTAAAAGTCAGCAAGCATCCAAGCAAGAGGTGAACCGCATGTGCAGGAAAAGCATCAAAGAACCGCATTCAATGGAGAGTTCATTCTGCTTGTCGCCCACAACGGCTTCTTTGAGAACCAGGCCGGTCTGCGCTTCATAGAGAGCCACCTGATGCATCTTCTGTTGATCGGGAGCTTGATGCCCCTGGATGCCGCGCAGAGTCTTGCCATCGGGGGCCACATGCTCATGCACCTGAGCTTCGGCTTGTCCAAGCCGCCGACTCGGTTCATCGGCACAACGTGCGCTGGCCGCCACACGGCTGAGAAATTGGCTCAACACCTGGTTGACTTGCTCGGCATCTCACTTCTGGAGGACATTGCTGTAGGTCGCGGCACACGGGAAGCTCTGCCGCGAGCAGGGGAAGACCTGCTTGAGCCAGGGACCGCGATGACGCACCCACTCGGCAATCGCGGCGGATGTCGTCATGCTGGCCAACACAATCAACGTCAAGATCAAGGCCACACGGGAGCGTACTCCTCGTTTGGCCCGCCCATCCTGGACTTGTTCACACGCTCGATACACCGACATCTCCTCAATCCCTTCGCTCCGGCTTCCGGCTTCCATCGCTTCATCCAATATGCTCTAGTTCATGGCAGCGTCTTTCCTCGCTTTCTAGGTCATCAATGATTTTCCTCTTGTAGCGCGGCATCAATGGCGCTGTAGTGCTGCGCCAGGCGCGCTGCTCCATCACCCAATACCAGGAACAGCGTTTGGACGCCGCGCAAGCCAGCCCTCATGGATGCCCCATCCTCATAGGATGCCTGAACAACCTCGGCACCGGGCAATTGAGGAGCGCGAGAGGAATCTCTCACTAGCAGGCGTTGAGGTAGATTGCTGGCGGCGAGACGAGCCGCCACCCTGCCTCCAAGCTGCCCTGTCGAACCGGTCACTCCAATGGGAGAAGCAGAAGTGGTCATGGGTTGCTCCTTCTAACAAAGTTCGTTATCAGCCGAGTTTGAAGGGGTCACGGGTCTGCCCGGAGAGTTCGACCCAGACCGACTTAGTCTGGGTGTATTCGTGCATGCTTTCCAGGCCATTTTCGGAGCCTAAGCCGCTCATCTTGTGGCCCCCGAACGGGGTATTGAAGGAAAGCGTGCGGTACGAGTTGATCCAGACCGTGCCGGCGCGCAGGGCGTGCGCGACACGGTGGGCGCGCCGGATATCACGAGTCCAGATACCGGCGGCAAGGCCATAGCGCGTATCGTTGGCCTGCCGGATCACCTCTTCCTCGCTCTGGAACGGAATCACAGAGAGCACCGGGCCGAAAATCTCTTCCTGGGCCACACGCATAGCATTATGGACCTGTGTGAAGATGGTCGGCTCGAAGAAAAAGCCGCTCGCCAGACCTGGCTCAGTCGGAATCTTTCCACCATAGACCAGCTGCGCCCCTTCCTCCTGGGCGATATCGACGTAGCTCTTGATCTTCTCCTGCTGCGCCTTGAAAGCTGCCGGGCCCATCTCCGTCTCTACCTGCAGTGGATTGCCCAGTTTGATGGTGCGTGCGCGGTCTGCCAGCCGACCCACGAGTTCGTCATGGACGCCAGCCTCGACGAAGAGCCGGGAACCGGCGATACAGGTTTGACCACCGGCGGCAAAGATGCCCGCGACGATGCCGTTGACGACATCCTCGTCCGCGTCGGCAAAGACGATATTGGGCGATTTGCCGCCCAGTTCGAGGCTGACACGGGCCAGGTGGTCGGCGGCATCCTTCATCACCCGAATGCCGGTCGCGGTCGATCCGGTAAAGGCCACCTTGTCAACGTCCGGATGGCGCACGAGCGGCCCGCCTGTACCAGCGCCAAAGCCGGTGACGACATTGAAGACGCCAGAAGGAAAGCCAACCTGCTCGAAGAGCCGGGCGAATTCGAGCGTTGAGGCCGAGGTGTGTTCCGAGGGTTTGACAACGAAGGTACAGCCAGCCGCCAACGCCGGAGCAAGCTTGAAGCTGAGCAGCAGAAGGGGTGAGTTCCAGGGCGTGATGGCCCCGACGACGCCAATTGGCTCGCGGCGCGTATAGACAAAAAAGTTTGGCTTGTCGCTGGGAATGGTCTCGCCTTCCAGTTTGTCCGCTGCACCCGCGAAATAGTAATACCATTCCGGCAGCGATTGAAGCTGTCCTGCCATCTCCCGGATGAGCTTGCCGTTGTCCGTACTTTCCACGATAGCTAACCGTTCCGCGTTCTCGGCCAGCACCTCCGCCAGGCGGCGCATCAATCTGGCTCGTTCGGTGCCGGTCATGCGTCCCCATGGACCCTCGTCGAAGGCGGCGCGAGCGGCGCGTACAGCAGCATCCACATCCTCCTCGCCAGCTTCTGGAACGGTGGCCCAGACCTTTCCATTATACGGATTGATACTCTCGAAGCGCTGACCGGAACGGGCGTCTACCCATTCGCCGCCGATGAACATCTGGTAGTGGCGCACTTCTCCGGCCACTGGTGACTGAACGACTTGCATATGAGTCTCCTCCTGAGTATCGATTGTCACAGTCAAGATGGATTGTCCTCGATTACATGCAGTGTACTCGATATACCTGCTCTGGTCACGTGAGACGCTACGTCATGTCCGATTACCGGGCCTAATCTTCTTCCTTCCTCGATCAGTTGAACGAGATCGATGCCGGTTTCGACGCCCATTTCGTGCAGCAGGCAAAACTAGAGTGCCTTCAAGAGGCAATTCGATAATGTATTGCCAACCACCCAGGCATCATACGCTCCCTTTAAGTTCGTGTAGACGCTGGCTGCCATGGGCTGCTCCTCTTGCGGGTGCAGCAGAAAATGCACTTCTCTGTCCACAGCCGCCTGCAACACGTCTTGCTGCACATGGATGAGTCCTATGCTATCGAGCGCGTACTGGCTGTTGTTCCCCAGTGAAATGATGCCAGGAGGAGAAACGACGGGCAGAATATCGGCCTCCATCACCGGATATGCGTGAGCCACGACGAGGCCGTTGCCCAGGGCTACCGCCTCAAGGTACTGGTTGCCAAATCCCTCCTGGTAGCTGGGAAACGTTGTGATGTCTACTTCGCGGTAGAGGCTGTAGAAGGGAAGCTTCTCTGCTTCGCCTCTGTACACGCTGTCCGCCACTACCTGATCGCCGATATAGAGCAGTTCAACGCCTAGCTCACTCGCGTAGGAATGGAGTTTTTGAAAATAGGCAGCATTTTCGGGTTCATCCAGACCGGCGGATTGAGCCAGTAGCAGCACAAAGCGACTGCCTTCCGTGATCGTTCTGCCATGCACTCCCCGCTTTTCTCCCACAAGCTCGCTTTTGCGCTTCTGCAATGCCGCGACAAATTGCAGCGCCACTTCAATAGCCTTACGGGGAATGATCCTCGTCATCATACCGATGATGAGATCATGCTCGCTCAACCCCAGTTTTTCTCGCAGCGCGGGTATCGCCAGAGGTCGCGTCTCAAAATCAAACGAGTCGGGAATAATAGCGGCATGAATACCATATTCCGCCAGCAAACGCTTTTGCATCAGCGAATTGATCACAGCATGATGGACATTTGGCGCACGATACATGAGCGCCTCCTCAACTCGCTTTTGAATCTGTGGATAGGGAATCTCGTAGGCTTTCCTTCTATCGCCCGGCAGGAAGTCGTCCTCGAAACTAAAATCATGATGCTGCGCCAGGAAGCCGAT
>DASTKE010000204.1:0-6198 GCA_035716105.1 Ktedonobacteraceae bacterium
CCCCACCTCTTCAGCCTGAATATCACGCTCTCCCTCGTCACCATTGTGGTGGGCAAAGTGCTTGGCGGCGCGCTGCCGCTCTGGTTTCGCGGCATCTCCTGGCTGATGGCTCCCCTGCCTCCCTGGCTGGAAATGCTCTTAGCACGCCAGCCCGACCCACGAGCCTACCAGCTTGCTCTGCTCTTCGCCGGAGCCATCGCCGGTCCCAGCCTTATTCCCCTCTTCCTGCTCAGCCACGACCGTCCTGTGCGCCAGGGCGAGCAGCAGGCGGAGCAAGGGCAAGTGGTGGATGAGCAATCCAACCGCACCCCAGGACACCCTGACTCCGCCCCAGGACACCCTGATCCCATCCCATACCACGCCGCCCCCGCCCCAGGACACCCGCAAGGGGTGTCCCTACTATACCACGGACGCGCCCCCGCAACGTGTATAGTAGGGACACCCCTTGCGGGTGTCCTGGGGCGGGGGCGGCGTGGGATGGGATGGGATCAGGGTGTCCTGGGGCGGAGTCAGGGTGTCCTGGGGTGCGGTTGGATTGCCCATCCACCGCTTGCCCTTGCTCCGCCTGCTGCTCGCGCTGGCGCACAGGACGGTCGTTGCTGAGCAGGAAGAGGGGGATCAGGCTGGGACCGGCGATAGCTCCGGCGAAGAGCAGGGCCAGTTGGTAGGCACGTGGGTCGGGTTGGCGCGCTAAGAGCATTTCCAGCCAGGGAGGCAGGGGAGCCATCAACCAGAAGATGCCGCGAAACCAGAGCGGCAGCGCGCCGCCAAGCACTTTGCCCACCACAATGGTGACGAGGGAGAGCGTGATATTCAGGCTGAAGAGGTGGGGGCGCTCCTCCGGCGCGCTGTTGGCCGTTAAATAGGGCGCGGTGACAACGAGCAGGGCCGCGCCCGCGACTCCGGCGAAAAAAGCCGTGACGAGCAATGGAATTGGCTGGCGAAACAAAATCTGGCCGAGGCCAATGGCTCCCAGTAGCAGGCTCGACCAGATCATGACCACTTTCCCGCCCAGACGGTCGATGCAGATTCCGGCGGGGAAAATCGCCAGACCGGCACCGAGCGTGCCAACGAAAAGCACAGCACCGATAAAATCAGTGCCGTATCCCAACGAAACCAGGTAAAGGTTGTAGAGCACCAGGAGGATGCCCGTTGAAACCCCTCCCAGCGAGTTGCTTATCAAATACAAACGAGCGTTCCGTTGTAATTGCCCGAACTGCCGCAGGTACTCAAGCGGTAGACGCATCTTTGATTTCAGTCGACTGTATCGTGCCGACAAAGGCGTCGCCGACCTGGTCCGGCACTTTCGGTTCTCGCTCCTCAAGCAGAATACGATAGCCGGGACTCTTGAAGCCCACGTCCTCGGTTCTGGCTGGTGGCTCCAACTGCTGGCGGACAGTCCTGGGCATCAAGAAGCTCTTCACGATGCCCTCGACCATCACCGTGCGGGCGCGAAACTCAATCACCGCCTTCGCCACACGGTCGCTGCCCTCGTCGATTTTCTTCTCAACGCCCTCGATCTTTGCCGGTACTTCCGCTATCGTGCGCACAACCTTATTGTCATCCGCCGTAGCAGGAGGCAGCGTGCCATGAATAGCCTCTTCCGAGGTCGTATTGACGCTTTCAACCGTTGGGCGCAGCTTCTTAATCAGCTCGGATTTCTCTCGCACCCAGGCGAAAGCAAACATCAGCGCGGCGGTAAGCGCCAGCCCGATCAGGATAAAGAAGAACAGCTCTATCGCCAGAATGATCGCCGCCGCCTGTCCCCAGGCCGCGATGGGATCGCTTGCGAACAGGTAATGCATAAATCACTCTCCTCCACCAGCGCCAGCCGCAGCATTGGCGGTTGCCTGAGCGGCCTGTATGGCCTCCTTCTGCTGCTCGCGGCGCTGCTTACGCTGGTTCTCGGCGCGGCGATTACCCGTGAAAACACGCACCACCTGCTGTGCCGCGACCAGCCCGGCCACCACGCGCACAGTAGGTTTGATAGCAAATTCCTGTGTCAGGTGGGCCGTCTCTCCAATCGTCGTCGCGGTGTGACCGGCAGTCTTTGCCGTATCCTTGACGATATCCACCGTCTGCTGCACCGTGGAAATCAACGGCTTCATCTCATTGCGTACCGTCGAAATGGCCCGAACGAGCATCAGGATGGAGTAAATCTGGAAGGCAACCGCGACGAGGGTAAAAGCCGCGAGCACAATCAGAGAGATATACAGAATATTCAACCAGGCGTTGAAGATAGCAGCCAGGACAATTCCAACGATCAGCAATACCGCCACCACGATACCCACTATGATGGCATAGCGTTTGGCCTTTTGCATAGCGCACCTCCCGACAATGTTTATTTCAATCAAACGAGTGCTACTTGATTATAGCGCATAAACCCGCGCCGCTACCAGTGTCAGGCGGTGCGAGTAGCTATCGTAATCAGCATTACCTCGAACTATCTCCTATATACACGTAGAGAACGCTTGCCTGGCTACACCTGGCCGGGAAAAGACGAGTCATCCCTCCTCTTGTCCTTAGAAACCATTCTCATACGTGTAGTAGGTAATATACATACAGAGGCAATGAAAAGCGTCATTACAACGCAAACAAAGAAGGAGGAAACAACGATGTTTGCTTTGAGTGTATTGCTCAGTGACCCGGTGCTTGTCACCATCAACTTCGGTTCCACCCATTGGGCCATCACGTGGAGCATGATTGTCTACCTGATTATCGCCGCTGTCATTGGCCTGATAGCGGAGTTTATTGTCGGCTGGCGGCTCCCGCTGGGTTTCATCGGGGCCATCCTCGCGGCGTTGCTTGGGATATGGCTCATCAACAACGTCATTAACGTGGTCATCCCTGGCGATCCCGTCATCTATGGAGTGTCGCTCATCAGATCGCTGATTGGCGCGATCATCGTCGTAGCGCTCTGGCACCTTTTGACCTTCGCCCTCTGGCGTCGCCGTCGCCCCTACTACCGCCGAGCAAGAGTCTGATCTTCCTGGTTCAAGGAAAAGCAATGGCGAAACAGCAAGAGCGTGTGCGAGCGCACACGCTCTTGCTGTTTCGCCATTGCTTTTCCTTGAACGGTGCACTTGTGCGCCAGTCAGTATGATATACTGAAAACAAATCAGCGGGAGTTTGCTTTCAGTGTTCATCACATTCACCATTCGAGCCATCGTCGCCTTTATCACGATTATTGACCCTGTTGGACTCGCACCGGTCGTCATTGCGCTGACCGCGCACATGAGCAAGGCGCAGCGCAACGTCATCGTGACGCGAGCTACCATCATCAGCGCGCTGATCATCGCTTTTTTTGGCATTGTGGGCCGCTTTATCCTCGGCAGCCTCGGCATCAACCTGTATGCCTTTAACATAGCTGGTGGCGTCCTGCTCTTTCTGGTCGGCTTCGACATGCTCTTCGGGCGCTCGTCCGGTGTGCGTGAAACGAAGGCCGAAGCGGAGGAGGCGCGCACCCGCGAGGATGTGAGCGTCTTTCCGCTCGCCATCCCGATGATCGCCGGTCCCGGCACGATTGCCACCACCATTCTCTATGTCGACATCGCCGCGCCTAACCCCTTTGATCTCGTATCTGTGGCAGTAGCCATCGCCATCGCCCTGTTTGCGGCCTGGCTCGTCATGCGCAGCAGTGGATGGATTATCCAGCATGTAGGCCGCACTGGTATTCTCGTGCTCTCGCGCATCCTGGGTATCCTGCTGGCCGCGCTCGCCGTTCAGTTCGTGCTCAACGGCGTCACCACCTTTCTTCACACCCTGCACTAGCCCAAATCGGTTATAATGCTTATAGCATACTGCGACCTTCAGCCACACAATACGTATACAAATTGGAGCATAATGATGGAACGTTACTCCGTAGTCCTCTGTCAAACGTGAATCGACAGGAACACAGCACCCGCCTGGGGCATTTCGTAGGGGCGACCCTGGTGGTCGCCCCTACAAGTTCTCCGTCCATTCAAACTTGACAAAATACTACGACGTATCATAATGTCAGGTGGGGAGCAGGCAAATATTGAGAACTGACAATCAACATGGTTTTTCCGACATACTACAGGGGTGAGCGTGGAACAGATATTCACGGCGAATGATGCCGCTTCCCGCACCATACGCACCAGAATCAGCTACCGGGCAGCCCTGGATAAGTACCGGTCTCTGAGCAGATTCGCCCGTGTCTCGTGGACTACGTGGCTCATCGCGGTGATTACAACCGCTATCTGGTGTGTGTCCGCCTATCAGGTAGCGCTGGCATCAGGAGCGCACACGTTGAATGCAGTGCTGGCGAACATCCTGGCAAACGCGGTCAATGTGCAGAATAACGACGTGCTGGCAAACGTGTTGATCGCCGATGGCGCAAAATATAATCCCGCGATACTCCAGGGGCAGTACTGGCGCTTCGTGACGCCGATCTTCCTGCACGCGAACCTGCTGCATGTCGGCCTGAATATGCTCAATTTCGTCGTGCTGGGCGTCTTCATCGAGCGGCTGGTGGGGCATCTCCGCTTCCTGCTGATCTACATCGTCACTGGCGTAGTCAGCATCATCGCCAGCTTCGCCTTTATGCCGCAGGAGATCAGCGTGGGAGCATCCGGTGCGATCTTCGGGCTGGTGGGAGCGTACAGCGTTTTCGTACTTGTTCACCGGCGCGCATTTCGCGGCAGCGGCGTTGCGGCCCTGCTCTGGCTCGTCTTTATCATTGGCGTAAACTTGAGTATCGGCCTGTTCGTGCAAAACGTAGATAACTATGCGCATGTCGGCGGTCTACTCAGTGGTTGCTTGCTGGGCTGGTGGTTCACACCGCTCTACCGCTTAGCCCCGGACGGTTCCGGGAAATTAATCGATACACACAGCCTGACGCGGCGCTGGCCGTTGGCTTTGTTGACAATAACGGGTACAATGATTATTGCAATCATCGCCTTACATGTTGGTGGAGGATAATGTTTTGGAAGCACAGACAGACATACAGACATACATGGAACAGGGGAAACAGGCGCTGGCACGCGGGCAGGGGCGCGAGGCGGCTATTGCCTTCGCCCATGCCGCCCAGATCGAGCCAAACAACCCGATGGTTCACTTAGGACTGGCGGAGGCCAACCTGGCGCTCGGCTCCTATGGCGTCGTATACATGGCTGGCCGGAAGGTACAGGAATTGCAGCCAGAGGGGGGCACCGAAAGCACAATGGCCCAGGCCCTGCTCAACCTGCTTGACCGCCGCTACGATCGCGCCTTGCAAGAGGTAGACAACGCCATCAGCCAGGACCCCGGCAACGGCTACGCCCACGCCCTGCGCTCGTACCTGCTGCGCGCCACCGGACACGACTATGACGCGCAGTTGGCTCGCGCTCGCGCCGCCCGTCTCTCCTACGGCGGACACTTCGACAACGATTTCCCGCCCCTGGAAACCGAGCAGCCCGGCTATCGCGGCCTCGGCGTTCCACCCACACCATCCAACGGCACGGGACAGCCCGACAATCCCTTCGGTGTCAGACCAGACGTCGACCCGGCAGTGAGGGAGCAGGAACCCGTCCCGGCATGGTCGCGCCCCAACGGTATGCAGCGACAGGTGATTCGCACGCGCTTCGCGCTCAGCCAGAACCCGCGCTTCGTCACCACCCTGCTTATCGGCATCAACGTCATCGTCTACATCGTCCTGGCGATCCTGAGCCAGAACATCGTCAGTATCGATCAGAGTGTACTTGTCCAGGCCGGGGCGCAGGTCAATCTGCTCGTCCAGCAAGGGCAGGTCTGGCGTATCTTTACCGCGATGTTCATCCATCTCAGCATCCTCCACATCGGCCTGAACATGCTTTCGCTGTTCTTCATCGGCCCAGCTGTTGAAATCTTCTTCGGCAAGTGGCGCTACCTGGTCATCTACCTCGGCTCAGGCATCATCGGCGGTATCGTCACCTACTTCACGCTGCCGCTCAATACCATAGCAGCCGGAGCTTCCGGTGCCATCTTCGGCATCTTCGGCGCGCTGGGCGTCTTCTTCCTGCTCAATCGCCGCGCCCTGGGAGGCGGTGTGCTCGGCCAGTGGCTCTTCTGGCTGGTGCTCAACCTCGTGTGGGGCTTCTCCACACCCGGCATCGGCGTCCTCGATCACATCGGCGGCCTTGTCGCAGGCGTAGTCCTCGCCTTCATTCTTATGCCAAGAGCCAGACGCAGAACATCATAAATTTACGAGGAGCAATGGCC
>DASTKE010000205.1:0-5854 GCA_035716105.1 Ktedonobacteraceae bacterium
TTAGCCGAAGAAAGTCCCCCTGAACCGTTTCTGGGCAGCATTGTTTCAAACCCGAACGGGCTTCCCCGGCCATTTAGCCAGTGCTTCGTCTTGCTTATCGGGCGGCTCTCTTCGAGTTTCAAACCCGAACGGGCTTCCCCGGCCATTTAGCCACTATAAGGCAGACCTGCCAAACATGGGTGTCTTTGAGGTTTCAAACCCGAACGGGCTTCCCCGGCCATTTAGCCGTTGACGACTCCACCCCAATCAGAAGGGGCGGCGAAGTGTTTCAAACCCGAACGGGCTTCCCCGGCCATTTAGCCTGTAGTACTTTTAGTATAGCATGGGAAGCCGCATTATGCAATACAAAACGCGAGGCTCGTTTTTGGAGGACTTTTTTGGAGTCGAGAAGAGGACCAAATTGGCCCTGATTACCCTGCCATGCGGCTTCTAGAGGGAAGCGCGAGGCTCCTTCGTGGGCGACTTTTGCGGGAGCCTCGCGCTCAATTGTTGGGCTTATATGATATACACAGAATCTTCGCTGGGTAATGGTCCGCCCACCGTCTCTACCTTGTTCACGCAGTTGTCACAGAGAGGATAGAACCGCACACTATCCTCTTGAGCCACTAGATGTTCGATGAGCTTTGCCTGTAGCAGGAGAAGCTCTTTGCGGCTCAGAAAACATTCAAAGAGAGAGTATTGCGTCCATTTTCCAAAACCGAGCAGCACCTTGTGGATTTTCGTACGCCTTTTGTCATCAGGAATATCGTAGGCAACCACGTAGCATGTGGTCAAGCTGCTTTTCTTGATCCTGGCTCTCGTTTTCATTGTCACCTCACTAGCGAACGAGAAAAGGAGGATACTGGTCAATTTCCCCGGTCACGAACTTCGCCAGAAGTCGTACTTGTAACTCAATGCAACGTCGGTAGGTGGTTTGATAGCCAAAAATGGGATGGTTTACCTCTTCATCGAGCCGTTCCTCCAATTTGGTAAAAAACACTTTGCGTTGCTCATCTTTGAGGCGATAGGCTCCTAACTCGATCACAAAGTCCTTTGGAGTCAACATACGGTTATTGAGGAGTGTCAAGACGACCGAATCGGCAATAACAGGGCGAAATTCTTCTATGATATCCAATGCTAAGGCGGGACGTCCGTAGAAGGAGCTGTGCAGGTAGCCAACGAAGTGGTCGAAGCCAACCAGTTGCACGGCGCTGGCCACTTTGTTGGTGAGCAGAGAGTACCCGAAGCTGAGCAAAGAATTCACTGGATCAGTCGGGGGACGCTTCACACGTCCCGAGAAGGGCCATTGTCTGGGGTCATTGAGCAGCTTGCCGAAGCAGCGAAAGTAGGCAGCGCTGCCTGCACCTTCCATGCCCAGAATCGTCTCTAACGGTGTACCCGTTATAGGGTTATCTCCCCCCGCCAGCCTGTGAGAGGTTCGTATCGAGTCCAGGCGCAATGTGGCTAGCTGCTGGAGCAGTGTTCCCATCTGCTCAATGGCTTGCTTCATCTCGGCATCAGATTGACGACGCTGGTAGCGCTGGAGCCTCTGCCGTTGATTCGAGAGTTTGCCGATGACGAAGCGGCGGGCGAGTTCGCAGCGTGTAGGCATATCCTGATGCGCCCGGTACTGGGCCATGCGCAGGATGGCGTTTTTGGAAAACGGGGGCGAGAGACGGCCTTTGAACTGCCCGTAGTGGCCGAGGAAGGTGATCTCGATGTCTCGTTCCAGCAGCAGATGCATGGCCGAGGTCGTCAGGGTGATCTCACCCACCACCACGACCTCGTCGATTTTGATCAGCGGAATTCGCTCTTTGCGGGCAGGTGAGAGAACCTTCCCGTTTTTCTCCTGCTTTTCAGGAATTTGCACCAGCAGGGAGTCTTCGCCATCCCTGCGCACCAGAGCATACTCCTGCGTCAGATACAATGTTGGCATAACATAACCATCCTTTCTATCGTTTTCCGCGCTCTTGCAGCAATCTCACTTCGTCGGGCAGGCAGAGGGGCAACAGGCTGCAATTGGGGCAACGCGCTGCTAAGCTGCCGGAAAGTGGATCGGGTGGCGTCTCACGCGCCGCGACCTTCAACGCCTGGGCGATAGCGGCTTTCGTCTTCGCCCGTAGTTGTGGTGTGAACGGCACCCGCACCCGTCGATTTGAGCCGATGTAGTAGATATATCCGTACGCAATGGGCGCTTTGCCCGGCAGCCGTTCTTCCAGGCACAGTGCCTGCGCACAGAGCTGGATATGATCGTTGAGCCAGACGCCCTGCTGCCCATGTTTGTATTCCACGGGATACACCAGACCGGCTCTCTCCTCGACGATATCGGCGAAACCGGTGAGGTGTAAGGCTTCGCTTGAGAGGTAGAGCCGGGTGATTTGTATCTCTCCGGTCGCTGTCGTGCGCGTTCCGGGCTGGTCAACCTCCTGGTGCGCCAGCGTCCCCTCCAGCACAAATTCGTTCACCAGCGTCTCCCCCTGTACAAACTGGTAGTAGAACTTGCGCGGGCAGTATTCCAGCGCATTGAGTGAGGAAATGGGAATCATCTCCCCGGAGAAGAGATCACTCATGGCTCACCTCTCATCCTTTCAGAATCCGGCTTTGCCGGTAGGGACGCAACTGGCTTCCTTCGGCAGTGGCAAAGACTCGCCTCTGGTTGGCATTGCGCCGCCAGTAGCGGCTCAGCAGCCAGTCGCGATCCCTGCCAGGATGCCGCTTGCTCGCCCAGCGAATGAGCCGTTGTTCCAGCAGATCATCGTAGCGACTCATCGTCGTTGCCGGGACAACGCCATTGTAGTAGGACGCCCACCCCAGGATCAGCGGATTGAGTTCGGCGATGACCTGCTTCTGTGGAGCTGTTAGCACCTGCTGCAATCGTTGATCGATGGCAGCCAGATGCCGTTTGCTCGCCTCCTCACTTGGCGTGATGATGGTCTTGAGCTGGGAGGCCTGCAACTGGAGAACGAGCCAGCGCGGAAGAGCCGCCAGATCCGCTCGTCCGCGCGGCCCCATGAGATACTCTTGCTGGCTCTTTCCCGGGCCGCTGTTCTCTTTCGGCTCCTGTTGAATGTGGAAGCCCAGGAAATCGAAACCGACCTGCCCTTGATAGGGTGTCAGCGTATGGGTGATGCGCGTCTTGCCGCTATGCAACTGTAATCCCATCGCGGCCAGCCAGTGCCTCACGCGCCGGATCGCCTGCTGCAGTTCGCCCAGATCGGCGTGCAGGATGACAAAATCATCGGCGTAGCGCACCAGCAGCGGCGGTTCCTTGCCGCGGCCACCTGAAGAGCCTTCTGTGACCACGGTTTCCATGCCGTGCAGCGCAACATTCATCAACAGGGGCGAGAGCGCGCCTCCCTGTGGAATGCCCGTTTCACTGGGGACGTAACGATTCCCATCCATCACACCCACCTTGAGCCAGGCAGAAATGGCCTCGTGAAGCGCGGGATAGGTTTGCAGTTTCTCCAGCACGACCACCTGGTTGATGTGGTCAAATGCTCCTTCAATGTCGGCATCGAAGACAAAGCTGGGTTGTCGTTCGATGGCCACCTGTATGGCCGCGATCGCGTCATGGCCGCCGCGACCGGGACGAAAGCCATAGCTGTGCGGTTCAAATCGCACCTCCCATTCCGGTTCGAGCGCCAGCTTCACCAGCCCCTGCTTACAGCGATCAATCATCGGCAAGATGGTGAGTGGGCGGCGTTCCGCTACCCCCGGCTTGGCGATCCACACCCTCTTCCCCGGCAGAGAAGGTTGATGACTCCAGTGTTTCGGGTGAATGCTGGCAGCCATCACCAGCCGTTCCTCTGACGTGAGGGATTTGACGCCATCGACACCGGGGGTATTCTTGCCCTGATTCTCCTCGGTCACCCGGCGTACGGCCAGCAGTCGGGCCGCTTCCGATTCCATCAACCGCTGCTGTAAGCTGTGAACCGCCTGCCTGTCGTTGCGCTGGCTAGCCTGAGCGATCTGCTTTTGCATCCGCACCACCTGCTGTTCCAGCGCACTCCACGGCAACTTATTGCCGCTCTGGTTCGCAGAAGCGCCTCTCTCCTGTGGACGCCGGGATCCAGGTGCATTTCTCTCCTTCATAAAACTGGCCTGACTCCCTTTCCATATGTCCCATAGGGGCGCGATGATGAACTTTTCCCATCGAAAACGGTCATGCCTCCGTAGGCGGCGCATGTATGCCCGCATCGCCGATTGATCGGCCTGAGAGGCGGGCTGATAATGAAGTTGAACAATCAAAACCGGTCATGTCATTCTGAGCGCAGCGAAGAATCTCTCTCCCCCCCACACGCCGATTCTTCGCTGCGCTCAGAATGACAGCTTCCTGCCGATCCTGGTCGTGAAACTTCATCATCATCGGCGATGCGGTGATAAATCGCCCGCCTACGGAATTATCGGCTTTGGTCGTGAAAATCCATGATCGCGCCCCTACGAGAGATGAGATGATACAACGCAGCTATCAGACGTGGCAGAGAAAACAGTGCTTATTTCGCATCTGCACGCTCTCTTTATCCTCGTAGATGCTCATGTGTCCGTTGTTCTCATAGACCAGCACAGGCACGTGCTTGCTGGCATCGGTGTACTGATTGATGAGTACCTCGACCGCCATCGTCGCCAGGTGCGTATTCAGCGTTTTGACCGCAGGCTCTTTGATCTCCTTGCCTCTCACATATCCCCGATGAACCAGTTCTTCCCGAATCATCTGCTCTGGATGCCTCTCACTGGCAACCTGAATCGGGTTGATGCGGTTAAGGCATTGCAGGCACAGGCAGTCCCCCATCCTGGCTGTTATCACCTCTCCGCTCATGTCTTCCACCCTGTTCTCTTTCACCGTGATATTGACCCCGACCGAGATCAGCGGCACAAAGTACTGTACGGAAAGCTCCTGCACTCTCAGCCGACTGGAATGGTTATCGGTTGCTACGATGATCCAGTCGGAGAGGGCGAGGACGCTTTCGATCTCTTTATCGTGGACATCCTTCTTGTATGCCTGGACGGTCGCCTTCGGATTGATGCGCGTGAGATGCCGCTTGACCACATCTACTTTCGCCCGTTTTTGCTGCGCGTCTTCGTAATAGGCTCCGACCACGCGGTTCAGGTTGGACATTTCCAGCGCGTCCGGGTCGATCAGGTTGATCTCATGAAATCCCATGTGGATGAGGTGTTCCGCGACGATGGAGCCTAATCCCCCAACTCCAACAATGGAGATGACCTGGTCATGCATGATGCTTCGCATCACATCCAATCCGAGCGCTAAGGCGCTGCGATGGAAAAAGCCCTCTCGTTCTGTCACCACCGTTTTTTCATACGGCGTCTGCGTCTGTTCGCGAAAGTCAGCACTCGCGATGCGCTCCCGGCTCGTCTGTGTTCTCAGCGTAGCGCGCCTGGCGATGGCAGAACCGTTGCCGGGCGTCCAGACCCGCGCCGAGTACTGGCGCTGCGAGAAAACGATGCTCGCGTAGTGGAGATCAGCGAATTTTTCTTTCAAAAACTGGAAAAATGCCTGTTCATCTCCATCATCGGTGGCTGAGAAGGAGACGCTCGTCTGAGTAAAGGGATGCGTATGCACATCAATCATAGTATCGACATCGTACCGGCTGGTCAGCTCAACCAGCGCCTTATGGACGAAATCCTTTTTGATGCGCAAAAAGGCCACACTCTGCTGGTTGTAGTCGGATCGTCCGGGAAACAAGATGTCGACGACATTGATAATGGTGTTGCCATCAATATGGTGTGTCTTACCCAGCAACACGGCGAAATGCTCCCTGGACAGGTCTTCGAGCAGCCTTTCCCGCAGGTAGTCGAGATCACCATGCTTAAATTTAATGAGATATCGAGAAGACATCGTTACGTGGAACTCCTTTCT